>DATKHX010000468.1:0-22026 GCA_035510075.1 Allostellaceae bacterium | reverse complement strand
TGGCCCTCCGTGTTGATGATTTTAATCACCTGGCCTTGGCGCAGGCGAGCGGCCTTTCCCTTGCGCGCCGGGATCTCGACCATCTCACCCTCCATCTGCTCGTCCCAAAGCCGAATGTAGCAAAGATCGAACCATCGGGCTTGCCGCGCGCACATCCCTAAGCGGGGACGCCGCGATCGGTCATTGACAGCAAAGGCCGGCCGCGCCGCTATTGCGCCGACAGATCATTGTTCAGGACCACCCATGGGTGATGTAAGGCGCGCCGACCCGCTGGCGCGGGCACGCGATCTGGCGCCGGCGATCGCTGCCGCCGCGGACGAAGCCGAGCGCCTGCGCCGGCTGCCAAAAGCACTGTCGAGCGGCTGCACGAGGCGCGGCTCTTTCGCATGCGGTATCCGCTCGATCGGCGGCGACACGATCTTCCCCGGCAGCCCGTTCGAGCGCTGCTTCCGCAACACCCACACGGTCTCGCAACAAATCCAGTCCCGCGACGCCATTACGAAACCGTCGGCCAAGTCCTCCTCGGCCACCCGCCCGAGGTGTTCTTTTAGCGGCCGTTTGCGACCACCGGCGACCGGCCGGTCGCCGAAGCTTCCGCTGCGGTGTAGTATAGGAACCAACAAAGTCGAGTGCCGGAGCTTGTCATGCCGTCAGCTGATGGAACCGTGGGACCACCGATCGACCTTGCCCCGGAGAGGGCGCTCGCGCGGCGCTGGCCCGAGCCGGGCAGCTCGCGGATCCCGAACTGGGTCTATACCGACTCCGAGATTTTTGCGCGCGAGCAGCAACGGATCTTCGCCGGCCCGAGCTGGCTTTATGTTTGTCTCGAAAGCGAGATCCCGAAGCCCGGAGACTTCAAGCGCAGCCGGCTCGGCACGGTCGAGGTCGTCGCGGTGCGCGACGGCGCGGGCGAGATCGGCATCCTCGTCAACCGTTGCGCTCATCGCAGCGCGCAGTTCTGCTCGGCGCCGCGCGGCTCGGTCAAGGAATTCGTCTGCCCCTATCACCAATGGACCTACGATCTGGGCGGGAAATTGCTCGGCGTGCCGTTCCGCCGCGGGTTTCGCGGTCAGGGCGGCATGCCGGACGACTTCCGCCTGGAGGAGCACGGCCTGCAGAGCCTCGCGGTGACGCGGCGGCACGGTGTCGTTTTCGCCAGCTTTTCGGCCGAGACGGAGCCGCTGGAGCAGTATCTCGGCGACAACATGCTCGGCTATTTCGACCGCGTCTTTGACGGCCGCCAACTGGTCGTGCTGGGTTATCTGCGCCAGCGTATCCCGAGCAATTGGAAATTGATGTTCGAAAACATCAAGGACCCCTATCACGCCAGCCTGTTGCACGTGTTCCTCGTCACCTTCGGGCTGTTCCGTCTCGACCAGCGCTCGGCGATCGAGATGGACCCGGCCGGCCGCCATGCCGTGCTGGTCAGCCGTAAAGGCGAGCAGCAGGAGAACGAGGCGACCCGGCAGATGCGCGCGTTCAAGTCGAATTTCACTCTGCGCGACCCGCGGCTGTTGGAGCCGGTGCGCGAGTTCCCCGGCGAAGCCACCGTCGTCATGCAGACCTTTTGGCCCAACCTGATCGTGCAGCAGCAGTCGAACACGCTCGCCACCCGGCAGATCATTCCGATCGACGCCGGCCAGTTCGATCTCGCCTGGACCTTTTTCGGCTATGCCGACGACACGCCCGACATGCGCCTGCGCCGCTTGCGGCAGGCCAATCTGATGGGGCCGGCGGGGCTTGTCTCGCTCGACGACAGCGAAGCGATGCTGTTGTCGCAAGCCGGGATCGACGGCAACGACGACGCCCTCTGCATCGCCGAGATGGGTGGCCGCGCCGTCCATGATGAGCCGCATATGGTCACCGAGACCGCGATCCGCGGCCTCTACCAATATTACCGCCGACTCATGGACCTCTGACCGGCGATGATCGCCGCGCCCGGTCTCGACGTGCCGAACGAGCTGCGCCTGCGGCTGGCGGATCTCTACTGCGCTTACGCCGATGCGCTCGACGAGGGTGAGATCGAGGCCTGGCCGGAATTCTTTACCGCGGATTGCCTATACAAGATCATCCCGCGCGAAAATTTCGAACAAGGGCTGCCGATCGCACTGATCTTTTGCGAAAGCCGGGACATGCTGATCGATCGGGTGACAGCGATCCGCGAAACGGCACTTTTTGTGCCGCGGCTGATCCGACATTTGACGGGAAATGTCAGGCTACGCGCAATCGGCCCCGACGGGTTCCGCCTGACCGCGAGTTTCGCCCTTTTTCAAACGATGGCCGATCGGTCTTCCGAGCTGTTCATGTGCGGCCGCTATCATGACCTGGTCGTCGACGACGGCGCCCGGCTGCGCTTTGCCGAACGCATCTGCGTCTACGATTCGACAATCGTTCCGACCTCGCTCGTCTACCCCGTCTAGCGCTTCAAGACTTATCGGTTGCGAGCCGCGGGGGCGTTGCCCGGTCGCCGGCCGAGAATTCGGTTGTGCCGAGCGCGTCGGCGAGGCGCTGGGCGGCACTGCCCGGCTTGAGCGGCTTGGGCTGACTGCTGTCGGGCGCCCAGCCCGTCAGGTACAGGATTTCGAAGGTTGCCGGGATCCGCCCGTCGGCGAGGCCGAAGCGCTCGGAATAAATAGCGGCGGCGCGGGCTAAGGTGCCGCGGCGGAGAGTGGTACGCCGGCGTGCGGAGAGCGCGTTGGTCTCGCCCATGCCGCGCAGGTCGCGCATCAGCGCCAGCATGTCGGGATAGGTCACGGTGATCGTGTCGGCGTCGGCGACCGGCAGCGCAAAGCCGGCGCGCTGCAAGAGGGCCGCGGCATCGGACAGATCGGCGGTCGGCGACACCCGCGGGCCGGCGCCGCCTTCTTCGGCAAGCTCGGCCTCGATCAGCGCGGTCCGTAGCTCGGCGAGGGTGGCGCCGCCGAGCATCGCGGCGAGCAGCAGCCCGTCTGGCTTCAACGAGCGGCGCAACTGGACCAGCGCGCCGGGCAAATCGGCGGCCCAATGCAGCGCCAGCGCGCTGACCGCGAGGTCGAAGCTGTGGTCGCGGAACGGGACCAGCTCGGGGTCGGCGGCAACCCGCAGGCCGGTCCCCTGCGTCAGGAAAGCGAGGGCGGGATCGGCGGCGACGATGCACTCGACACCGGGCCGCAGCGCCAGCGCCCGCGACAACGTTCCGCGATGGACCCCGAGATCGAGCACGATCCGGAATTGCCGGCCGACATCGTCGAGCCGGTCAGCCAGCCGTTCGGCGATTTCGGCATGCAGAAATTCGACCTCGCCCCGCTGCGCGGCGCGCTCGCGATGGAGGCGCCAGGCGCGTCGGTCGAACAGCATCATCGGCTGGGTTTCGGAGGCCGCCATCGTTCTCCTTCTGCGCTGCGGGTTGACGACCCACTCGCCGCCTGATCATGTGTCGCGATGGCAGCGGCGGCAACCCTTCCCGCCAGAACCCTGACGCAACTGCGCCGGATTGGCCGCGGGCTCGTCGACGTCGTGCTGCCGCCGCGCTGCCTCGCTTGCGGCGAAATTGTCGAGCAGCCGGACGCGCTCTGCGGCCGATGCTGGGGTGGGATCACCTTTTTCGCGCCGCCCTGGTGCGCCGGCTGCGGACTGCCCTTTGCGCACCCGATGGGCGAGGCAGCGGTCTGCGCCGATTGCGCCCGCGAGCGGCGGGCCTGGGACCGGGCGCGGGCGGTGCTGCGCTACGACAACAGCAGCCGCCAGCTGGTTTTGGGGCTGAAGCATGCCGACCATACGCACGTTGCGGGCGCCTTTGGCCGCTGGATGCAGCGCGCCGGCGCCGAGGTGCTCGCAGAGGCCGAGCTGCTGGTGCCGGTGCCGTTGCATTGGACCCGGCTGTTTCAGCGACGCTACAACCAAGCGGCATTGCTGGCAAACGCGATCCGGGCGGCTGGCGGCCCGCCAGTCGCGGCCGATTGCCTGGTTCGGCGCCGCCGTACTCCGTCGCAGGGTCATCTCGGGCCGTTGGCGCGCGAGCGCAATGTCCGCGCCGCGTTTGCCGTACGACGCCCGGCCGATGTCGCGGGCAGGCGCCTCGTCATTGTCGACGATGTGATGACGACAGGGGCGACGGTCGACGAATGCGCGCGGGTGCTGAAGCGCGCCGGGGCGGCATCGGTCGGCGTGCTGACACTGGCGCGGGCATTGCGGGTCGGGGCATAATCGATAGAGCGAACATTTCGGTCGGGGAAAGGCGGCGACGATGGCTGAAGTCGAGATGTACACGACCATGTTCTGCCCCTACTGCACGCGCGCGCGGGCTCTGTTGCAAAAGAAAGGCGTCGCCTTCGTCGATATCGACATTGCCGAACAACCGGCGCGCCGGGCCGAGATGATCGAGCGAGCGGGAGGGCGGAGGACGGTGCCGCAGATCTTTATAAACGGCGAGCATATCGGCGGTTGCGACGACCTCGTGGCCCTCGACCGCGCCGGCAAGCTCGACCCAAAGCTTGGCATCGCGCGATGAGCGGCTCCTTCACGGCGGCCTGTGTTCAGTTCACCGCGGCGCGGGACCATGAACCCAACATCCAAATCGTGTCGGATCTCGTCCGCCGGGCGCGGGACGCTGGCGCGGATTTCGTTCTGACCCCGGAAAACACCGGGCTGATCGAGCCGATCGGCAAGTTGCGCCGCGAAAAAGCGCGCGACGAGGCGAACCATCCCGTGCTCGCGGCATTGCGCGAGGTCGCTCGCGAAACCGGGGCATGGCTGCTGATCGGGTCGCTTGCCGTCGACATCTCGCGTGAACCCGGTGTCCCCGAGGGCGAGCGGCGGCTCGCCAATCGCTCGTATCTGATCAATTCGGTGGGTGGAATCGTTGCGCATTACGACAAGATCTACATGTTCGACGTCGATCTTGCCGGCGGTGAAAGCTATCGCGAGAGCAACGCCTTCCGGCCGGGCGAGCGCGCCGCGCTCGCCGAGACGCCATGGGGGGTGCTGGGCATGACGGTGTGCTATGATTTGCGCTTTCCGCAGCTCTACCGCGCGCTTGCCCAAGCGGGGGCCGATTTCCTGGCGATCCCGTCTTCCTTCACCGTGCCGACCGGCAAGGCGCACTGGCACGTCCTGATGCGGGCGCGAGCGATCGAGAACGGCTGCTTTGTGTTCGCTCCGGCGCAATGGGGCGAGCATGCCGAACGCCGTCGGACCTACGGCCACTCGCTGATCGTCGACCCGTGGGGCGAAGTGCTGGCCGATGCCGGCGAAGGGATTGGGATCGTCAGCGCCCAGATCGACCCGGCGCGCATCGCCGAGGTTCGGCGCATGGTTCCGTCACTGAACCACGACCGGCCGTTTACGACGCCGCCCCCTGTCGCGCGCCCGCTTGCCGCGGAGTAATATCGAGGTCCGTGTCCTCGTAGATCACGTCCGGCGGAATCTCGACCGCGATGCTCGCCAGGTTGAGCATCGCACTACCGGTGATGATCTCGTTCGTCCATCGATCGCCGTCGCGGGTGTAGAGATCGATCCGGCGCTCGTCCTGCTCGATGATCGCGTATTGGCGGATCGAGGGCGTAGCAAGGTAGTCGGATTTCTTGCGCGCCCGGTCCTCTCTCTCGGTGCTGGGTAACAGCACTTCTATCACGACGACCGGGTAACGAACGATGTCGTCTCCCCCTGCATCGGGCTGCGGGTGACCGACAAGTCCGGATATCGTATCGCACTGTTTGCAATTATCCTGGTGTCGCCGCGAAATGCTCGGCAGCCGCTGGCGCGGAGCCGCTCACGAAGCGCCGCCCAAAGGTTGGAGGCGATCGTCGAGTGATCGAGCGAACCGCCGGTCATCATCGTGATGACGCCAGCGTATTCGTACCGCTCGGGCTGCTCACGCTCCCAGGCGAGAAATTCCTTGAGCGACATCAGCTTTTCGGCGGCGTTCGATATTCCCGAGACTACACCTGCCACCCATCGCTGTCCAAACCGGAGGCTGAGGGGAGGCGGCCCAAAGGTCCGGCGACAGCGGCAATACGCTGGACGACGGCCGGCCGAGGGACGGAGATGTCGCGCTGTTCGAAGGCGACCGTGGTCAGCGTTGCGCACACCTCGAGCAGTTCGCCGGCCGCAGGAAATCGGAATTGGTCGGACGGCCGAAGTGCTCATGTCCTTCGGCGAAGGTCTCGTAGATCACGATCCCGCCGGGTGCGAGCGCCCGCCCGATCGCCGGCAACAACGGGCGATGCAGATAGTTTGTCACGACAATCCCGCCGTAACCGCCACCGAGCGGCCAGGGCGCGCCAGCTTGGAGATCGGTCTCGATTATCTCGCAATCCGAACCTTTAAACTCATGCAGCGCGCCGATATCGCGGTCGACGGCGCGGACCGGGAAGCCGCGGGTGCGCAAGAGCCGCACGTGCGGCCGGCCACCTGCGGCCAGATCCATCACCAGCCCGCCCGGTTTGACCAGCGGCAAAACCGTTCGACTCAGGCTGAGGGTGGAGCTGCGGAGTCGGATATTGCGCGATTTCTCAACATCACCGTCCGAGAATTGCTACGGCTGCGGTTTCCGGTATAGAAGCGGCCGTAGGAGGTCGTCGCGATGATTTTGTTCACGTTGCGCTGCACCAACGGCCACGAATTCGAAGCATGGTTTCGTGACGGCGCCGGGTTTGAGGCGCAGCATGCCGCCGGCGAAATCGCTTGCCCGCATTGCGGCGACACCTCGGTCGAAAAGGCGGTGATGGCGCCGCGCCTCGCCCGCTCGCGCGAGGCTGTGCCGCCGGAAGTGGCGCTCGCGCAAATGCGAAAGACCCTGTCCGAAATGCGCCGTCAGATCGAGAATCATTGCGACTATGTCGGCCCTCGCTTTGCCGAGGAAGCGCGCCGCATCCATTATGGTGAGACCGATCCGCATGCGATCTATGGCGAGGCGACCGATGCCGAGTCGCGCGATCTGGTGGATGAGGGAATTAAGTTTGGCCAGATCCCTTGGGTTCCGCGGACCGACGGTTGATCGCGAGCAGCACTCACCGCAGCTCTGCCATGACGAGGTAGTTAACCTCGACGTCCCGCGACAGCACCCATCCGCCCGCGCCTAGATGGTAGGTCAGTCCGGCGATTTCAGTCGGGTGCAGCCCGTTGCGCCGGAGGCTGAGGATCATTTCCGATGGGCGCACGAATTTGCGCCAGTCATGCGTGCCGCGCGGGATCCAGCCGAGAATATATTCGGCGCCGACAATCGCCAGCGCAAAGGAGCGCGCGGTACGGTTAATCGTCGCAGCAATCAATGCCCCTCCAGGAGTCACCAGCTTGCCGACAGATCGCCAGAAGGCGTCGCGATCAGCGAGATGTTCGATCACCTCGAGCACCAACACCGCGTCGAAGCGCTCGCCGGCATCGGCAAGCGATTCGGCTGTCGCAACGTGGTACTCTATATCGAGCCGGGCGCCTCGGGCATGCTCGCTTGCCGCCGCGATCGCCTCGCTTCCGGCATCGACACCCGTGACCGCAAAACCGAGCCGGGCCATGGGTTCTGCGACGAGTCCGCCGCCGCATCCGATGTCGACCAGGCTGAGCCCCGTGAACGGTTGCAATAGGCTGGGATCGCGGCCAAAGTGGCTCAGCAGCCGCGAGCGTATGAAGCCGAGCCGGATCGGGTTGAGCCGATGCAAGGCGCGGAAACTGCCGTCGGCGTCCCACCAGGCGTCGGCCTGCGCCGCAAACCGGCCAACTTCGCCGGTGTCGATTGTGGTGTCGCTCGCCTGCACCACTGATTCCCCCAATCACGTCATCGGTTGGATGGCCCGATCTTGCGCAAAGGAGTATGTGGTGAGCCGCGCAGCCCGGCAACGTCCCGATTGGTGTATGGTTAAAGATGGCGCGGATCGTCCAAAAGTTCGGCGGCACCTCGCTCGCCGAAATCGATAGAATAAAACGGGTCGCCCAGCGCGTCGGTCGTGAGGTCGACGCCGGCCATGAGGTGGCGGTCGTCGTCTCGGCGATGGCGGGGGTGACGAACCAGCTTGTCGGCTGGACGCGGGACACGAGCCGCCTGCATGACGCCGGCGAATATGACGTCGTCGTCTCCTCCGGCGAGCAGGTGACTGCGGGCCTCTTGGCGCTGGCGCTTCAGAATCTCGGGATCGACGCGCGCTCCTGGCTCGGGTGGCAGATCCCGATCCGCACCGATGACGTGCACGGCAAGGCCCGCATTCAGTCGATCGAAGTGGCTGAGCTGGATCGCCGACTGGGTCTTGGCCAGGTCGCAGTGGTTGCCGGTTTCCAGGGGCTAGGCTTGCGCGGACGGGTCACCACGCTCGGCCGCGGCGGCTCGGACACGTCCGCCGTGGCGCTTGCCGCAGCGCTCGAGGCCGAAAGGTGTGACATCTTTACCGATGTCGATGGGGTCTACACGGCCGACCCGCGGATCGTTGCGAGGGCCCGCAAGCTGGATAGAATAACCTATGAAGAGATGCTGGAGATGGCCTCGCAGGGCGCGAAGGTATTGCAGACGCGCTCGGTCGAGATGGCTATGAACCACAGGGTCCGTGTACAAGTATTGTCGAGCTTTATCGACGCTCCTGGTACGCTTGTGGTCGACGAGGACGAGATCGTGGAACAACAGATCGTAAGCGGCATTGCATATAGTCGCGACGAAGCAAAGATCACCGTGCAGAAGGTGCCGGACCGGCCGGGAGTTGCGGCAGCTATTTTTGGCCCCCTCGCCGACAATTCCATCAACGTCGACATGATCGTGCAGAATGTGTCAGAAGACGGCCGCGCGGATCTCACTTTTACCGTGGCGCGCGCCGATCTAGACCGGGCCGTGTTGGTCCTGGAGGAAAGCCGCGCACTGCTCGGCTTCGCCGCTCTGAAACCCGATGCGAACGTGGTCAAAATTTCGGTAATTGGGGTCGGCATGCGCAGCCATGCGGGCGTCGCTCAGCAAATGTTCCAAACCCTGTTCGAGAAGGGGATCAATATCCAGGTGATTTCGACCTCCGAGATCAAGGTTAGCGTGCTGATCGCGGCCGAATACACCGAGCTGGCCTTACGGGCGTTGCATACTGCTTACGGGCTCGATGCCGACGGATGACCGAGGTCGGCGGCTTAGCGGATTTTTCGGCAGGGGAGGGGCGCTCGGCACAACCGGCGGCCGTCCAGGCAGATCATTATCACGCCGAGCTCGATCGGCTATGGGCGCGCGGACGCGCCGTGCTCGGCTGTGAACTCGCGATCATGGGCGGAGCGATGACCTGGGTTTCGGAGCGAAGCCTGGTGTCGGCGATCTCCAACGCCGGTGGATTTGGTGTCATCGCCTCGGGATCGATGTCGCCGGAGGTGCTCGCCGCCGAGGTCACTGCGACGAAAACCCTGACCGAGAAGCCCTTTGGGGTCAATTTGATCACCCTGCATCCACGACTGGACGAGCTGATCGAGGTTTGCGCCGCGCATCGGGTCGGTCATGTCGTGCTGGCAGGCGGACTTCCCACCGGCGCCGCAATGCGCCGGATCAAGGCGAGTGGCGCGCGGGTCTTCTGCTTCGCTCCCGCGCTCGGATTGGCGCGCAAACTCGTGCGGATGGGCGCCGATGCCATCGTGATTGAAGGGAGCGAGGCGGGGGGTCATATCGGACCGGTCTCGACCGGGGTATTGGCGCAGGAGATCTTGCCGCATCTGACCGAAGTGCCGGTGTTCGTCGCCGGCGGCATCGGGCGCGGCGAAGCGATGCTCGCATATCTCGAAATGGGCGCGGCGGGGGTCCAGCTCGGGACGCGCTTTGTCTGCGCCAGAGAATCGATCGCCCACCCCCGCTTCAAACAGGCGTTCATCCGGGCCGCGGCGCGCGATGCCGTTGCATCGCTTCAGCTCGATCCGCGCTTTCCGGTGATCCCGGTGCGCGCGCTGGCGAACCCGGCGACCGAGCGCTTTCTTGCCGTGCAGCGGCAACTCATCGAGCGGTTCACGCGAGGCGAGTTGTCGCAAAAGCAGGCTCAGCTCGAAATCGAGCATTTCTGGGCGGGTGCATTGCGTCGCGCAGTTATCGATGGCGACGTCGAAGCGGGCTCACTGATGGCCGGGCAAAGCGTCGGATTCGTCGCTCGCGAACAAACGACTACCGAAATCCTGGACGAATTGGTGAGCCAGGCGGCCGCAGTCTTGGCCGCACGGAGCGAGCGCGCGTCTCAATCATATCGCGCGCCGTGGGAGGCCACGTCCGAGAAGCGGGGCTCGCGGGAATGAGCGAAGCTCCGGGGGTGGTCAGCGGAACCCGCCGCCTGCTGCGTCGCCTTCGTGACACGATGGCGGGTTCCGGCCGCGCTCAGGAGCGGCTGGACCGGATCGTCCGCATCGTCGCCGCCGAGATGGTTGCCGAGGTCTGCTCGGTCTACATCATGCGCGCGGGCGAAGTGCTCGAACTCTTCGCCACCGAGGGACTGCGCCCGGAAGCCGTCCACCGCACTCGACTGCGCGTCGGCGAAGGCCTGGTCGGCCTGATCGCGGCGACGGCCCGGCCGTTGGCCTTGGCCGATGCCCAATCGCATGCCGCCTTCGCCTACCGACCGGAAACCGGCGAGGAGGTTTACCACTCCTTGATGGGCGTGCCGATCCTGCGCGGCGGCAGGGTGCTCGGCGTGCTCGTCGTACAAAACCGCAGCCAGCGCCATTACGACGAGGACGAGATCGAGGTCCTGCAAACGATCGCCATGATCGTTGCTGAACTGGCGGCCAGCGGCGAACTCGTCAACCCGCTGGAAATTGCGGAAAGCCGTGTCGGGGGGGGCCTCCACGTTCGGCTCGGCGGCATCCGGCTCAATCCCGGGCTCGCGGTCGGTCCGGCGGTGCTGCACGAGCCGCGCCTCCTTATCCGTCAGGTCGTCGCCGAGGATGTTCCAGCCGAGATCGAGCGCCTGAGACACGCGGTGGCAACGATGCGCGACGCGATCGACGAGCTAGTCGCGGCGAGCGACGGGCTCGGCACCGGCGAGCACCGCGACATTATCGAGACTTACCGGATGTTTGCAGCCGATCGCGGCTGGGTCGCCCGGATCGCCGATGCAATCCGCAGCGGTTTGACCGCCGAGGCAGCGGTCCAGAAGGTTCGCGACGAGACCACCCGCCGCATGATGCAGGCTAGCGATCCGTACCTACGCGAACGACTCGTCGACCTCGAAGACCTTGCCAATCGGTTGCAGCGGTATTTGTCCGCTCCAGCGCCGGATGCCGCGCTGGCCGAGCTGCCGCCCGAATTCATCCTGATAGCGCGCGCGATGGGTCCGGCCGAACTATTGGACTATGCCCATCGCCGCATCTTGGGTTTGGTGCTCGAGGAAGGCTCCCCGACCGCGCATGTCGCGATTGTCGCACGGGCGTTCGACATGCCGGTCGTCGGTCGCGTGGAAGGTGCCACCGATCGGATCGACACTGGCGATTTGGTCATTGTCGATGGCGACCGTGCGCGAATCCTGATCCGGCCGAGCGAGGACATCCGGCAATCGGCAACGGCGGCGATCGAGGCGCGAACCCGCCGGCGCGCGTATTACGACAGTCTGCAATCCGCTCCGGCTGTCACCCGTGACGGAATCGGGATCAAGCTGATGCTTAATGCCGGCCTGCTGATCGACATGGCGCAATTAGCGGCAACCGGAGCCGAAGGGGTCGGGCTGTTTCGCACCGAGTTGCCGTTGATGGTGCGCGATACGTTTCCTGCTGTCGACGATCAGACCGACTTTTACCGCCGGGTGTTTCACAAGGCGGGCGACCGGCCGGTAGTTTTTCGCACCCTCGATATCGGTGGCGACAAACTCTTGCCGTACCTGTCACACGCGGCCGAGGATAATCCGGCGATGGGTTGGCGGGCGATCCGCATTGGCCTCGACCGCCCGGCGATGCTGCGCGAGCAGCTGCGCGCGCTCGTGCGAGCCGCCGAGGGCCGTCATTTATACGTGAAATTTCCGATGATCGCGGAAATTCCCGAGTTCGAGCGCGCCCGCGGCTTGCTCGATCTGGAGCTTGCGCGCGCGGCCGGGGAAGGCCGGATACCGCCCGCCGCGATCAAAGTCGGCGTCATGCTCGAAGTGCCGGCCTTGTTGTGGCAGTTGCCCGGCCTGTGTAAACGGATCGACTTCCTCTCGATCGGCACCAACGATCTGCTGCAATTTCTGTTTGCCTGCGATCGCGGCAACCCGCGGCTCGCCGATCGTTACGACGCGCTGTCAGCGCCGATGCTGGCATTGTTGCGTGAGGTTGTCGCGCAGACGAACGCATCGTCCGTGCCGCTCAGCATGTGCGGCGAGATGGCGGGCAGTCCGTTAGAGGCGATGGTGTTAATCGCGCTGGGTTTCCGCACCCTCTCGATGGCTGGTACCGCAATCGGCCCCGTCAAAGCGATGATACGGAGCCTCGATGCCGCCGCGGTTACTGAGTATGTCGACGAGATTGGCTCGCGGCCCGATCATTCTCTCAGACCCAAGCTCGAAGCCTATGCCCATGACCATGCGATAGCATTGTGAGAGGCGATGCCCATTCGCTAATAGTAGGGGCAGGGTTGACAATTAAACGCGCTCCGGTATCTGCGGGGCTGCCTTTTGAGTGCCACCGAAACGTTCTATATCGTTTATGCGAGATCACCTGAGCGAGGTCGAGGATGAGCGTCAGGCCCTACCGTGACATTCACCGTCGCAGCTGCCGCAAGATTTACGTCGGCAAGGTGCCGGTGGGCGGCGACGCGCCGATCACGGTGCAATCGATGACCAACACGGTCACCAGCGACGTCAAAGCCACCATCGAACAGGTTCAAGCGCTCGAACAGGCAGGTGCCGACATCGTCCGCGTTTCCTGCCCCGACCAGGAATCGGCGCTGGCGTTGAAAGAGGTCGTGCGCCACGCCACGGTGCCGATCGTTGCCGATATTCACTTTCACTACAAGCGGGCGATCGAGGCCGCCGAAAGCGGCGCCGCTTGCCTGCGCATCAACCCGGGAAACATCGGCTCGTCGGCACGTGTCCGCGAGGTGGTCAAGGCCGCCAAGGATCACGGTTGCTCGATGCGGATCGGCGTCAATGCCGGTTCGCTCGAGCGCGATCTGTTGGAGCGCTATGGCGAGCCCTGCCCCGAAGCCATGGTCGAGAGTGCCTTGAACCACGCCAAGATCCTCGAAGACAACGACTTCTTCGAATTCAAGATTTCTTGCAAAGCCTCGGACGTGTTTCTCGCGGTTGCCGCCTATCAACAGCTCGCCGAAGCCTGCGACTACCCGCTGCACCTCGGGATCACCGAGGCCGGCGGTCTGCGCAGCGGCACGATCAAGTCGTCGATCGGCCTCGGTATGCTGCTGTGGTCTGGGATCGGCGACACGATTCGGGTCTCGCTGTCGGCGGACCCGGTCGAGGAGGTCAAGGCCGGGTTTGAAATGCTGAAGTCGCTTAATTTGCGCCGCCGTGGCGTAACGGTCATCTCCTGCCCGTCATGCGCGCGCCAGCAATTCGAAGTGATCAAGACGGTCGAGCGGCTGGAGGAGCGCCTCGCCCACATCACGACACCGCTGACGGTGTCGGTGATCGGCTGCGTCGTCAACGGTCCAGGCGAGGCGCGCGAGACCGACATCGGATTTACCGGCGGCGGCAACGGCACTCATCAAGTCTATATCAGCGGCATCACCGACCACCGGTTGAAGGACGCCGACATCGTCGACCACCTCGTTGAACTGGTCGAGAAAAAAGCCGCCGAAATCGAGGCGCAGCGGAAGGCCGCCGAACCGGAGCTGGCGCCTGTGGGATAATTGCGGCTGCCAACGTCGGATTCTCGGCAAGAAGTGATACCAAACGGTCGGCGATCCGTGGTCGAGGGCCACGTCGACAGGTGCGGGCCCGCTTACTATGTTTCGGACGCCGCCCTGCGCCAGTGAGCGGTGCGAGCGGAGAAATTGCGTATGCAGCCTTTGCAACCGGCACGCGGGACGCAGGACCTTCTGCCCGAGGCGGCGCGCCGCCATCGGCGCGTCAGAGACGCCGCGCGCAGTGTGGCGGAGTTCTATGGCTTTGCCGAGATCGCGACGCCGATATTCGAATTTACCGAGGTTTTCGCCCGCCCGATCGGGGAAACGACCGACATCGTCGCGAAGGAGATGTACACCTTTACGGATCGGGGGGGCGAGGAGGTGACGCTGCGGCCCGAGAATACCGCCGGCGTCGTACGTGCGGTGCTCTCGAATGGGCTGGTTCAAAACGCGCCGCTCAAATTTTTCTATGACGGTCCGATGTTCCGCTATGAGCGGCCGCAAAAAGGGCGGTTTCGCCAGTTTCATCAGATCGGCGTCGAGCTGATCGGGGTGGCGCCACCGCAGGCCGACATCGAGGTCGTCGCACTCGGTAGCCGCATCCTCGACGCGCTCGGCGTTCGCGAGCGCACAGTTCTCGAGCTCAACACGCTCGGTGATCCGGAAAGCCGTGCCGTCTATCGGCAAGCGCTCGTTTCGTATTTTTCGTCACATGTCGGGCAGCTGTCCAAGGACAGTCTGCGTCGACTCGAGCGCAACCCGTTGCGCATCTTCGATTCAAAGGACGAAGCCGACCAACGCGTCGCTGCCGAAGCTCCGCCTTTTGCAGAATATCTGAATTCATTTTCACAGGATTTTTTCGCTCGGGTCTGTGACGGGCTCGATCGGCTCAGGATCGGCTTTAGGCTCAATCCGCGGCTAGTTCGCGGGCTCGACTACTACACGCATACTGCTTTTGAGTTTGTCACCGCGGATCTCGGTTCCCAAGGCACGGTGATGGGCGGCGGTCGCTATGACGGGCTCGTAGAGACAATGGGCGGCCCGGCGATGCCCGGCGTCGGTTGGGCCGCCGGGATTGAGCGGCTCGCCATGCTGATCGCCGAGCCGCCGCCGCCGCCGCGGCCAATCGCCGTGGTTCCGATCGGCGCAGCGGCGGAGCAGGTTGCGCTCAACATCGCCGAGGACCTTCGATCCGCGGGCTATGTCGTGGATTTGGGGTATTCGGGCAATCTCGTACGCCGCATGCGGCGGGCAAACAGGCTTGCTGCGCGCGCCGCCGTGCTGATCGGGGAGGACGAGATCGAGCGCGGAGTCGCGACGGTACGGGACCTCGATAGCGGGGACCAGGTCGAGGTGGCGGTGGCCGAGCTCTCGGCTAGGCTCGCCTCGTTACTGGGCTGAACCGGCGAGATGGAAGCCGGGCTCGAATTTCGACTGCAGCAGCTGCTTCGCCGGCACGCCGAGCTGCGCGACGCCTTGAGCGGCAGCGGGCTTGGCGGCGCCGAGTTCGCCAAGCTGTCCAAGGAATACAGCGAGCTGAACCCAATCGTCGAAGAAGTGGATGCGCTCGGCCGGGCGCGAAAAGAGCTTGCTTCGCTGGCCGAAATGGCGCGATCAGCCGAGGACCCGGAGTTGAAGGCGCTCGCCGAGGAAGAGCTGCAATCCTTGCGCGAGCGGCTTCCCGATCTGGAAGGCAAGGTCAAGCTGTGCTTGCTGCCAAAGGATGCCGATGATGAGCGCAACGCAATCCTCGAAGTACGCGCCGGCACCGGTGGCGAGGAAGCGGCGCTGTTTGCCGCCGAGCTGTTCCGCATGTACCAGCGATACGCGGTGGTGCGCGGCTGGCGCTTTGAGATCCTCGACTTGTCAGAGACCGGACTTGGCGGCGTCAAGGAGGCGAGCGCCTCGATCACAGGTCGCGACGTTTTCGCCCGGCTGAAATTCGAATCCGGAGTCCACCGGGTCCAGCGCGTGCCCGAGACCGAGGCAGGCGGCCGTATCCATACTTCCGCAGCAACCGTCGCCGTGTTGCCGGAGGCGGAAGAAGTCGATGTCAAGATCGATGAGAGGGACCTCCGGATAGACGTGTTCCGCGCCAGCGGTCCCGGCGGCCAGTCGGTAAATACGACCGACAGCGCCGTGCGCATCACTCATTTGCCCACGGGCCTCGTCGTCATTCAGCAGGATGAGAAATCGCAGCACAAGAACAAGGCGCGGGCGATGAAAGTGCTGCGTTCGCGTCTCTATGAAATGGAGAGGCAGGCGCGCGACAGCGCTCGCGCCGCGGAGCGCAAGAGCCAGGTCGGCTCCGGCGATCGGTCGGAGCGCATCCGCACCTATAATTTTCCGCAAGGCCGGGTCACCGACCACCGCATCAACCTGACGCTGTATAAGATCGACAAGGTGATGAGCGGCGAAGCGCTCGATGAAATCATCGACGCAATCCTCGCAGAGGACCGGGCCGCCAGACTGGCCGCGGTAGAGCGCTAAGGCGACGGGTGACGGACACCCTCGGATCGATTCTCGCGCAGGCCACGACGGCGCTCACGCAAGCCGGGTATGAGCAGGCTCGCCGCCGAGCACGCCAGCTTGTCGCGGCCGCGCTCGACCTCTCGCCGACGGAGTTGCTGATGCACGCGGAGCGCGCGCTCGGTTGCTCCGAGGCTATTCGCTTGCTTGGTCTCGCCGACCGGATGGCTCGCGGCGCGCCGCTCAGCCGGGTGCTGGGCCGGCGCGAGTTCTGGAGCCTGGACTTCGGACTGTCAGACGAGACCCTGGACCCGCGGCCGGAGAGCGAGACACTCGTCGAAGCCGTGCTCGCGCGAGTTTGCGACCGGGGAAGCCCGCTCCGCTTGCTCGATCTGGGGACCGGCACCGGCTGCCTGTTGCTCGCGCTGCTGTCGGAGTTACCGGCCGCCATCGGTTTCGGCGTCGACCTCGCCGAAGGAGCAGCGGTCGTCGCCCGTCAAAATGCCCGAAACCTGAGTCTCGCCGGTCGCGCCCACTTCTTCGTCGGCGACTGGGCCAGCGCGCTTGCGCAAGGCTTCGATGTAGTCGTCGCAAATCCCCCTTATATCGCCACTACGGTGCTGGTCGACCTACCTCCCGAAGTCAGTGGATTTGATCCGCGACGCGCCCTCGACGGGGGTGAGGATGGTCTAGCCGGGTATCGCAGCATTGGTGCGCACCTCCCCACATTGCTGACGCCGTCCGCGATCTTTGTTGCCGAGGTCGGAGCCGACCAAGCCGGCGCCGTAGCCGCGCTTCTCAAAAAATGCGGTCTGTTTATCGAGGCGATCGAGCGCGATCTCGGCGGGATCGAGCGCTGTGTCGTGGCACGACGATCCGGCGGCGAACACGCAAAGCTGGCTGTCAACGATCAAAAAAACCTTGGAATGTGCCGCCGTCATGTCTAGGGTGGGTTGTGGAGTGTTGGCTGCTGCGTGGGCGTGCGCTGGACATATGCGCAAAACGCCCTGCTCGATATCGTTAAGGGGACGAAGAACGCTCCCATCGGACTCGGTTCCGACAGTGCCCATCCAGATCAAGCAGGTGTCATGAGACCAGGCCCAAACAAGCGATCGCGCGGCCGCAACAACGGGAATAATCCGCATCATAATCGCCCGCGAATGCCGCACCGCATTCAGACTTTTGACAGTAACGGCCCAAACGTCAAAATCCGCGGCAACGCCTACCAGGTGTTCGAGCGATATGTAGCGCTGGCGCGTGAGGCGGCGGCGAGCGGCGACCGGATCGCGGCCGAAAACCTATACCAGCATGCCGAGCACTATTTTCGGGTGATGAACGCCAATGGCGACGCCAACCAGCATGGCGCACCGCGGCCGATGACCCCCGCCGATATCGAGATGGGCGACACAGAGCCGGGTCGCGACGACGGCGACGACGACGCGGTTCAACCGTCGCTTCCGATCGTGCCGAGCGAAGATCAGTCATCCCGCTATTGAGACGGCGCGTGAACGGCGGGCGCTCCCGCGAGTGCCGGACCCCTCCACGATCTCCGTCCGACCGCGTCGCCGCCGCGACGAGCGGGGTTGCTTGACCTGTCCGTAGCGCCATATAGGCGCGAGAGGGATCGCGGAGGCCGCCGCCAGGGGCGCCGCGGCCAGCTCATTGGAGCGGGTCATGGAATTCGAGAAATATACCGATCGGGCTAAGGGATTCATACAATCTGCTCAGACGCTTGCGCTGCGCAGGGGGCATCAGCGGCTGACGCCCGAACATCTGCTGATGGTTTTGCTTGAGGATAAGGAGGGTCTTGCCGCCAACCTGATTAGGGCGGCGCAAGGCGATCCGAAGGTCGCGGCAAACGCAGTTGAAGCCGAGCTCGGCAAGCTGCCTCGGGTCGAGGGATCGGGGGCCGGCCAAGTCTACTTGTCTCCCGAAGTCGCGCGCCTTTTCGAGCAGGCCGAGCAGATCGCCCAGAAGGCTGGAGACAGTTTTGTCACGGTTGAGCGATTGCTGTTGGCTCTGGCGCTCGCCAAGGAAACCGCAGCCGGTAGAGCCCTCGCCGGCGCGGGCGTGACGCCGCAAAAGCTCAACGCGGCGATCGAAGAAGTGCGCAAGGGCAGAAAGGCCGACAGCGCCTCGGTCGAAGAAGGCTATGACGCGCTAAAAAAATACGCCCGCGACCTGACCGAGGCGGCGCGCGACGGCAAGCTCGACCCGGTAATCGGCCGCGACGAAGAGATCCGCCGCACGATCCAGGTCTTGTCGCGACGGACAAAGAACAATCCGGTGTTGATCGGCGAACCTGGAGTCGGTAAGACCGCGATCGTCGAAGGCTTGGCGCTGCGCATCGTCAATGGCGATGTGCCCGAGGGGCTGAAGGACAAGCGTCTGCTGGCGCTCGATCTCGGCGCCCTGATCGCCGGCTCCAAGTTCCGCGGCGAGTTCGAGGAACGGCTGAAGGCCGTGCTCACCGAAATTACGGCGGCGGCGGGCGAAATTATCCTCTTCATTGACGAGTTGCACACCTTGGTCGGCGCCGGGAAGGCCGAAGGGGCGATGGACGCCTCGAATATGCTAAAGCCGGCACTCGCCCGCGGCGAATTGCACTGCGTCGGCGCGACGACACTCGACGAGTACCGCAAGAATATCGAAAAGGATGCGGCGCTTGCGCGACGTTTCCAGCCGGTGTTTGTCAGTGAGCCGTCGGTCGAGGACACGATTTCGATCCTGCGCGGCATCAAGGAGAAATACGAGCTGCATCACGGCGTGCGCATTACTGACGGCGCGATCGTGGCGGCAGCGACCCTCTCAAACCGCTACATCACCGATCGCTTTCTGCCCGATAAGGCGATTGATTTGATGGACGAAGCCGCCTCGCGGCTGCGGATGGAGGTCGATTCGAAGCCCGAAGCGATCGACGAGCTGGACCGGCGCATCGTGCAGCTCAAGATCGAGCGAGAGGCGCTGAGGAAAGAGAACGACCCGGCCTCACGCGACCGTTTGGAAAAGCTTGTCAAGGAGCTGGAGGAGATCGAGCAACGTTCGGCCGAGCTGACGGCGCAATGGCGCGCCGAGAAGGAGAAGCTGGCGGGCGCGCAAAAGCTCAAGGAGCGGCTGGACCAGGCGCGTGCCGAACTCGAGGCGACGCAACGGCGCGGCGACTGGAGCCGTGCCGGCGAGCTGACCTATGGTGTCATCCCAGAGCTCGAACGAAAGCTGAAGGAGGCCGAGGCGGCCGAAACCGGCCGCATGCTCGAAGAGGCCGTGACCGAGGAGCACATCGCTGCGGTCGTGTCGCGCTGGACCGGCATTCCGGTCGACAAGATGCTGTCGAGCGAGCGCGAAAAGCTTTTGCATATGGAGGAGGCGCTCAAGCGCCGCGTGGTCGGTCAAGATGAGGCAGTCGCCGCCGTGTCGAACGCGATCCGTCGGGCCCGCGCCGGTTTGCAAGACCCAAACCGGCCGATGGGCTCGTTCCTGTTTCTCGGCCCGACCGGCGTCGGCAAGACCGAATTGACGCGCGCGCTTGCCGAATTCCTATTCGACGACGAGAGCGCAATGGTGCGCATCGACATGTCGGAATACATGGAGAAGCACTCGGTCGCCCGCCTGATCGGCGCGCCGCCGGGCTATGTCGGCTACGAGGAAGGCGGGAGCCTGACCGAGGCGGTGCGGCGCCGACCCTATCAAGTGATCCTGTTCGACGAGGTCGAGAAGGCGCATCCGGATGTCTTCAACGTGCTGCTGCAGGTGCTCGACGACGGTCGCCTGACCGACGGGCAGGGCCGCACAGTCGATTTCCGCAACACCCTGATCGTGCTGACTTCGAACCTCGGCAGCGAGGCGCTGGCGCGGTTGCCGGAGCGGGCCGATGTTTCGGTCGCGCGGGAGGCGGTGATGGAAGCGGTGCGCGCCGCCTTCCGGCCGGAGTTCCTGAACCGTCTCGACGAGATCCTGCTTTTCCGCCGACTGTCGCGCGACGACATGAAGGGGATCGTGACGATCCAGGTCGAGCGCTTGAAAAAGCTGCTGGCTGACCGGAAGATCACGATCGAGCTCGATTCGGCGGCGATGGCCTGGCTGGCCAATGCCGGCTATGACCCTGTTTACGGGGCACGACCGTTGAAGCGGGTGATCCAGCGCGAATTGCAGAACCCGCTGGCGCAGTCGATCCTTGAAGGGCGCATTCCCGACGGGTCGATGGTGCAGGTGACCGCTGGGGACGGCGGCCTTGTAATCGAAGAGGCGGCAAGGGCCGAGGCTGCCTGACAAGAAGCTCCGGCATGCGAGGCCTCTTTCATCCTTCCTGATCGGCGCCGACGACGAGGTGGCATTCCTCCACCTCCCCGCGCGGGATGCGCAGTGTATCGGGCGGGTTCAGCTGGCGAAGCACCAGGGTGTCGCCCTCCCAGCCGACAAACTGCTTGATCAGCACCGCCTGCCCCTGCTTGTAGACGACGACATCGCGGCCGGGCTTCGGCGGTTTGAACGGGTTGACGTGCAGTAGCCAGCCTTGCTCGTAGCGCGGCTCCATGCTGTCGCCGATCATGTAGATCGCATAAGCCGCGCGGACGCCGCTGAGGTTGGAGGGCCGTGAGGTGTACCCGATCGGCCCGTCTTCGAGAAACATCGCCTGATCGGTGCCGCCGCGTCCCGCACTGCGGATCGGGATCATATCCGTGGACCGCGCGATTCCCGAGGACGGCGCTGCGGGCGGGCGGCCGCGGCCGGGCCGTGGCATATCGACGGCGGTGGGCGAGGCAGTCTCGGCGACGGCATGGCGCAGCACCTCGTCCGAGCTCACCCCGAGATAGGTCGCCACCTGCACGGTCTCCAGCTGCTTCATCTGACGCTCGCCCTTCAGCATGCGCGAGACCGCCGAAGGGGCAAGACGCAGGTGCCGGGCGAGATCGGCCTGGGTGGCGCCGATTCGCTCGAGTGCTTGATGAAACCAAAAAGCGTCCATCTATGCGATCTCGCAATTTCTACATTGACAACGATCCTGATCATGGTATCATCATGATGCGATGATGACAAGTGTATTCGATTGGCAAGCAGGAGCACCCATGAAGGAGCTGCCGATCCGGCCACCGTCGGAGGATCATGATGGCGATAGCGCTTGCGCCTATATTTTGGGCGAGAATGGCGATCGGCGAAGTTGCGGAGCAGCGCGGCGTTTAGGCTCGCCTTATTGTCCAGATCATCACGCGCTGTGCCACGTTTCTTGTGGGACGGCGGAGGAAATCAAGCGCCTGCGCGAGGTCGAGGCGTTGGCAAACGCGGTGGGTGGGCGCAGAACCCGTAATGGTGGCGGGCCTTCGCGACGCTTTTTGAGCCGTCTCGAGCATACTGTGCGCGGTTTTTTGTAAGGATTTAGTTCATGTTTTGTTCGATTCTCACATGACTGGTCGGAATTCGGCACGAAAAACGGCGCCGATGCCCTCTCAACCGGCTGCGGCTCCGACCGATGAGCGTCGGCGGCAAGGGCCGGTCGAACGGCTCAATCGAACGATCGCCGATGACAACGGGCGTTCAGCGCGCCCTTACCGCGCCATCGACACTTTGGCGGCGATGCAGCGCCGCGGGTCGATTACCGCGGGGATGCGCCAGGCCGCCGAAGACTTTCGCGTGCGCTTCCTCGCGGCGCACCTCGATCCGTTGCGTGCCCTCGACTATTCACGACCGCGAGATGGAACGAGGCGCTCCGAAGGCAGCGGCGAATCCGGGCGGCGGATGGAAAGCGCGCGGGAGCATGTTTGGCGAGCGATCGTCGCCGTCGGGGGTCCGGGCTCGCCCGGCGGTTCGTGTCTATGGCA
>DATKHX010000467.1:0-6457 GCA_035510075.1 Allostellaceae bacterium | reverse complement strand
CGATCAGGTCACCCCGACCGCAGACCGACAAAACGGCGCAGGCGTCATGTCGCGGCCCAGTCGAGCAGCCGGCGGATGAATTTCTCGCATTGAGCGATCTGGTCGAGGTCAACAAACTCGTTGGGCCTGTGCGCCTGCTCGATCGAGCCGGGGCCGCAAACGATCGTCGCGATGCCGGCCTGTTGAAACAATCCGCCTTCGGTGCCGAACGCGACCTTGCCGGTGCCGTTGGCGCCGGTCAGCGCGGCGATTAGCCGAGTGATCTCGGCGTCGTCGGGGGTGTCGAGACCGGGAAAGGCGCTCAGCTCCTCGAACGCGATCGTCGCCTCCGGCCGCACGGCGCGCATGTCCGGCAACAGCCACTCCTCGGCAAAGGCGCGCAACTCTGCAATGCCGGCCGCGGGGTCGTCGCCCGGGAGCAGCCGGAACTCGAAGTCGAAGCTGCATTCCTTGGGCACGATGTTGAGCGTCGTGCCGCCGTGGATCACGCCCGTTTGGATCGTCGTGTAGGGCGGCGCATAATCGGGGTCGAACGGACCGAGCTCGCGCTTTCTGCGCGCCATCGCCTTCAAGTGGGCGACCATCTCGGCCGCGGCTTCGATCGCGTTGACGCCGAGATGGGTCAGCGCCGAATGGCACTCGAAGCCGTGCACCTGGCAGCGAAAGCTGCGCTTGCCTTTGTGCCCGGTCACCGGCCGCATCATCGTCGGCTCGCCGACCACGCACAGCCGCGGCCGGTCGGGCCGCTGACCGATCGCCGCCACCAGCCGGCGCGCGCCGCGGCAGCCCATCTCCTCGTCGTACGAAAAGGCGAGATGGACCGGAACCCGCAGCGGCCGCCTGGCGATGTTCGGCAAAAGCGCCAGCACCACCGCGATAAAGCTCTTCATGTCCGCGGTGCCGCGACCGTAGAGGCGGTCGTCCTCGGCGAAAACGGTAAAGGGATCGCTGTGCCAATCCTGGCCATCGACCGGGACGACGTCGGTGTGGCCCGACAGCATGATCCCGCCGACACCCGCCGGCCCAACGGTCGCGTAGAGATTGGCCTTATTGCCGGTCTCGTCAAAGACGAGTTCGCTCGCGACGCCGTAATGGTCGAGATAGTCGCGCACGAACCCGATCAGCGTCAAATTCGACCCCCGGCTCGTCGTATCGAAACCAACGAGGCGGCGCACCATGTCGAGGCTGCTGGATTCCGTCATGTTCATCGAGCAACGGTAGGCTCAACTGCTCCTTTACGCCAGCACTACGCGCCTGCTGGCGGCTTGCTCCGCGAACGTGCAATCCGTAGAGTTGCCGTGATAAAAGGCTGAGTGCCGTCGCCGTGCATCGGCGCCGGAAAGAAACCTCCGACCCACAAACCCGGAAGAGCGCGGGGTTGCGGCGACAAAATGAGCCAAAGCGCATGAGCTTCGAAATCCCCGGCGTGCTGTGGCGCCGCGACCCGGAAGCGGCGGAGGTGCCGCTGGTCTTCGACTCGCCGCACAGCGGCTCGCACTATCCCCAGGATTTCCGCTTCACCTGCCCGCTCGACACCTTGCGCCGCGCCGAGGACGCGTTTGTCGACGAACTTTACGCCGCCGCCCCGACTCATGGCGCGACTCTGATCGGAGCGTTGTTTCCGCGCAGCTATCTCGACCCCAACCGCGGCGTCGACGACATCGATGAAGCGCTGATCGACGGGCAGTGGCCGACACCCCTCAAACCGTCGCAAAACACGCGTGCCGGGCTCGGCCTGGTGCGTCGCGTTGCCCGGCCGAGCACCCCGATTTATGAATCCAAGCTTTCCGTCGACGAGGTGTTGACGCGGATCGAGCGCTGCCACACCCCCTATCACCGCGTCCTCGACGAGGCCTGCACTCGCCTGCATGCCAAATTCGGCGCCGTCTTTCATGTCAACTGCCATTCGATGCCGTCAAAGCGCAGCGCCCGCGACATCGGCCGGCCGGCCGATTTCGTCCTCGGCGATCGCGACGGCACGACCTGCGCCAAGGAATTCACCGATTTCGTCGCGAGCGTGTTGCGCCGCCGCGGCTATGACGTGCGGATCAACGAAATCTACAAGGGTGTCGAGATCGTCAAGCGCCAAGGCCGGCCGGCGGCGCGCCGCCACAGCCTGCAGATCGAGGTCGACCGCGCCCTCTACATGGATCAGAAGACCTTTGAGAAGAATTCGAACTTCGCTCGGCTCCAGGCCGACATCACCCATCTGGTCGAAATGCTTGGCCGTTTCGCCGGCAAGCAGCGGTGAGCGCGCGAGCATGACGATGTCGCCGCGTCCATTGCATTATACAAACAAAGGCTTGAGGAGGCATGATGGCTAGAATCCCAAAAGTACTGCATTCGCACATCAACACCGCGTTTCCGGCCAATGTATGCCTGGTCGGCAGCGTGTTGCCCAATGGCTTCGCGCAAATCACGCCGCGCGGCGGCACGATGGTCTATGACGACGAGCACATTGGGTTGTGGGAGCGCGGCAAGGGCTCGACCAGCGCTGACCTGCACGACGGCACGGCGCTCACCGTATATTTCCGCAACTCGCAATTGCGTGAGGAGGGCGTGTTGCCCAAGGGTGGGATCGCCCGGCTTTACGGGCGCGCCAAGGTCTACAAATCAGGGCCGGTTTACGAAGAAGTGTGGCGACGGCTGGTGCAGCCGGAGAAGGACCGCGACCCGCAAAAGGCGGGCTACGCCGTTCTGATCGACATCGAACGCGCCGAGGACCTCGACGGCCAGCCGCTGGCGCTCGACTGAGGCGCGGCTAGGCGGCCCGGCGACCAGCCGCTCTGGGCGGCGACGATTAGCGGTATGGTTTCGCCTTCAGCTTGGCGAGGCGGCTCTCAGCCTCGGAGGAGCCGAGATTGCGTGCCCTCAGGTACCATGCGCGCGCCTCGGTAGGTTCGGCGCGGTCAGTCCAGAGATGGAAGCGGCGGAGAAACAGCGGATCGTAAGTCGCCCCGATCCCCAACGCTCCTCGGCCTTCTCCGACCGCGAAAGCGCGCAGATAATAGAGCCGCGCCGAGGTCACATCCCCGCCGCGAAAGGCGTCGTCGCCTTGGGCCAAGAGGGCCGAGATTTCCGCAGAGGACGGGGCTGCGCCGATCGCCGCCTCCTTCGCGGGGCCGGTGGCATTGACGGCCGGAACCGGCGCACCCGGACGCGGTTCAGCCGCCGCAGCATGCGCGGGCTCCGGCTTTGTTTCTATTTGCGGCGGCGGAGATGCGGACGGCGACGAACGTGCGGCGGAACCGTAAGCGGCTGTGTCTGGCATTGTCGGAGCGGGCGCGGAGCCTGGAATTGCAGCTGCCGGAGCCGTGGTCGCGCCGAATTTGAATGTCGGCTCCGACTGTGCCCGCACGACGACCGTCGGCACCTGGTTCGCGGACGCAGTGGCGCCCAACGCCAGCGATTCCCCAGCTGCGTGGAGCGGCGAGGCCGTGCCGCCGTGCGTTGCCGGTACTACCCGCCTCGGCTCGGCGGCAGTGTGGGCGATCGCCGCCGGAGCTTGTGCCACCGCTGGTGTCAACGGTCTCGACCGGATGATATGCGCGGGGTGCTCGATCAACAGTGATAGCCCGATACCAAAAAAGGCAGCGATCGTAACGGCCGCGGCGATCCCGAGCCCGCCGAGCGAGAGGATAATGCCGATCCCGGGGCCTGCCGCCATCCAGCCGGAGAGCGAAAACGTCGTCCTCGGCGGTGGTGTTTCAAGTGTCTGACCTGCTCCGCCGGAACGGGATTGGAGTGTTGGACGGCGCATGTCCTCTTCCTCTTTAGCTGGGGTGTCCCGGCCCGATCTCAACGTTGCGGTTATAAAGTATATTCTTCCGACACGATGTGTCGTCGCGTGGAGCTTTCTTCCACTATTGCAGCCGCCGGCGCTTCGCCCCAATGTCACGTGCGTAACCCCTGTCTCGTGGCTCGACTGGATGAGCTGGCTGACCAATTTCGTTTTGCCCAAGATCCGCGCCGTCGTCAGCAAAAAGGACGTGCCGGACAATCTGTGGAAAAAATGCCCGGGCTGCGAGCAGATGCTGTTCCACCGCGAGCTCGAGGCGAATCTCGACGTGTGCCGCAATTGCGGCCACCATCTGCGCATTGGCGCCGTGCGGCGCCTGCAGATCTTGTTCGACGACGCCGCCTTCTCGCGCATCGAATTGCCCAAAACGGTCGCCGACCCGCTGCGCTTTCGCGACCGCCGCCGCTATACCGACCGGCTCAAGGAGGCGCAGGCGGCGTATGGCTCGGGCAACGACACGGTGATTGTCGCCCATGGGCGGATCGGCGGCCGTCAAGCGGTCGTCGCCTCGTTTGAGTTCGGGTTTATGGGGGGGTCGATGGGCATTGCCGCTGGTGAGGCGGTGCTCGCGGCGGCCCGGCTGGCGGTTTTGCAGGAAGCAGGGTTAGTCGTCGTGCCGGCCTCGGGCGGTGCGCGCATGCAGGAGGGCATCTTGTCGCTGATGCAGATGCCGCGCACGATCATTGCCGCCGACATGGTCAAGGAGGCGGGCCTCCCCTATATCGTGCTGCTGACCGACCCGACCACTGGCGGCGTTTCGGCCTCGTTCGCGATGGTCGGCGACATCACCTTGGCCGAGCCCGGTGCGATTGTCGGGTTTGCCGGCGCACGGGTCATCGAGGAGACGATCCGCGAGAAATTGCCGGAGGGCTTCCAGCGCGCCGAATACCTGCTCGATCACGGCATGGTCGATCTCGTGGTGCCCCGCGCGGAATTGCGCGCGACGATCGGCCGCCTGCTCGGGCTGCTTTGCGATCCTCAGCCGAAGGCGCTGCCGGCGACTCCGGGGGCTGCATGACCACTCTGACGAGCGATACCGTGCTGAGGCGCCTGATGCGCCTGCACCCGAAGCTGATCGACCTGTCGCTCGGCCGCATCGAGGGGCTGCTCGCCGCACTCGGGAATCCGCAGAACCATTTGCCGCCGGTGATCCATGTCGCCGGCACCAATGGCAAGGGTTCGACAATTGCGACGATGCGCGCCTGCCTCGAAGCCAGCGGCTATAGAGTCCATGTCTTCAGCAAGCCACATCTCGTGCGCTTTCACGAGCGCATCAGGCTTATCGGCGATCTGATCGGGGAAGACTGGCTGGTCGAACTGCTAGAGGAATGCGAGCGCGCCAACCAGGGTA
Organism: Allostellaceae bacterium; assembly: GCA_035510075.1. Lineage (GTDB taxonomy): Bacteria > Pseudomonadota > Alphaproteobacteria > ATCC43930 > CGMCC-115725 > AP-15. The sequence continues at coordinate 1,307 of DATKHX010000467.1, read as the reverse complement.
AGCCGATCACTTACTTCGAGATCACGACCGCGGCAGCATTCCTGGCCTTCACCCGCACTCCGGCGGATATCGTCCTGCTCGAAACCGGGCTCGGTGGCCGGCTCGACGCGACCAATGTTGTCCATCACCCCGCAGTGACCGCGATCACCCCGATCTCGCTCGATCACCAGGCCTTTCTCGGCGATACGATCGCCGCCATAGCGGGCGAAAAGGCCGGCATCCTCAAGCCCGGCGCCCCGGCGGTAGTCGCCCCGCAGCCGCCCGAGGCAGCCGCGGTTTTCGATGCGCGGGCCGCCGAAATCGGCGCACCCCTCGTGCGCTTCGGCCACGAATGGCATTGCGCGCCGGATAATGGCGGCGTGCGCTATGAAGGCCCGCGCTGGCGACTCGATCTTCCGCTGCCGTCGCTCTTGGGAGCGCATCAGATCGTCAACGCCGGCACCGCAATCGCGTGCCTCGAACAGCTGCCCGGCTTCCCGTTATCGAATGACACGATCGCCGAGGGCTTGCGCCACATCGACTGGCCGGCGCGACTGCAGCGCCTGACCCGCGGCCCATTGGCGACGGCGCTCCCAGCGGGTTGGGAATTGTGGCTCGACGGCGGTCACAATCCGGGTGCCGGCGAGGTCCTGGCCGCGGCGGTTTCAAACTGGGTCGACCGCCCGCTCTATTTGATCGTCGGAATGATTAACACCAAAGACGTCACCGGTTTCCTCGCCCCGCTCGCCCGACACGCCCGCGCCCTTCACGCGGTCACGATCCCCGGCGAAGACAATCCCCTCCGCGCCGCTGAAATCGCCGCCGCAGCCCATTCGGTCGGGCTTACCGCCCACGAATCGCGCACCGTAGCCTCGGCACTCGCGGCGATTACCGCCGACCCTGCGCCCGCCCGCATCCTGATCTGCGGCTCGCTCCATCTCGCCGGCACTGTCCTTGCCGAAAATCAATAACCGCACCGGGTAAAGGCTTAGCCTGAATTCCAACACTCGACCATCGCCGTCTTCCGCCCGTTCGCCAATCGAACTGGTCGTGCTACGACGGCGCCTGGATGCGCTGCCGGTACATGACGGAACGCCCTCAGAGGCGTTTAATGCGGCGATTATCTGTTGGGGGTATATTTAGTTGAATTTTGTGTTAGCAAATGCGCTTGCCCGTGTCAAATTCGATCGATGTTGGATTGTAGCAGAGGATCGGCATTCAACTGCGCTCTACGGCTTCGCTGCGCCGCGATTGCTGCTTTGATTTGGGCCGCCGGCGGCGCGAATGCGTTGGCTCAGACTAGCGTCACCAACCCGATCGGCTCTTCC
>DATKHX010000466.1:0-2794 GCA_035510075.1 Allostellaceae bacterium | reverse complement strand
AGATCCTTCGCCACCAGGATCCGGTATATATTCTCGGCCTGCAGCGCGAGGCCGATCTGCTGCTCGAGGCCCTCGGCTTCGGTTTTGTGCGCCGCGAGATCCGCCCTGCCTTCCGCGATCTTGCCGTCCGAGGCCGCGATGTGGGCGGCGTATTCGTCGCGCCGCTTGCCAAAGATGTCCGCTTGGGTGCGCTCGTCGTCCTTGGGATTGGGCGGGTCGTAGACGCCGCCGGCGAGCTCCGCCTCGATGCGGTCGTAGGCCGCGTCCAGACGCCGCAATTTGGCGCCGAGCTCGTTCTCGTCGGCCCCGGAAAAAGTCGGGTCGAGGGTCGCCAAGACTTCCCCCGCCTTGACCTCTTGCCCCATCTTGACCGCGACCGAGCGGACCACCGAGGTCTCCAGCGGCTGGACCACGATCTCGCTGTCGCTGGTCACCAGCCGGCCGTTGGCGCCGACGATGATGTCGACCTTGGCTAAGGCGAGCGCCGTTGCCGCTGCGGCGACGAGCCCGGCCATCAGCCACAGCACGATCCGTCGCCGCGGCGGGGCGGCTAGCACGCTCTCGAAGTCGTAGTCGATCAATGCCCGCGGCGCCGGCGCGCCAGCACCCGGCCGCGGTGCCGTCAGCGCGCCGTTCATTGGTACACCCGCGCCTGCTGCGCCCACAGCTGGTTGTAGGGCAGGCAGCCGCGCAATAGCGCGTCGTGCCGGCCGGCCTGAACGATGCGGCCCTGGTCGACGACGACGATCATGTCGGCGCGGGCGACGAACGACAGCCGATGCGTGACGATGACGATCGTGCGGCCCTGCGCGATCCCGGAGAGGTGCTGCTGAACGATCGCCTCGCTCTCGGGATCGAGCGAGCTCGTCGCCTCGTCGAAGACCAGGACCGGCGGGGCGTGGATCAGCGCGCGGGCAATCGCCAAACGTTGCCGCTGGCCGCCCGACAGATTGGCGGCACCCTCTTCGAGCGTCGTCGCATAGCCGTGTGGCAACCGCTGGATGAATTCGTGCGCGCCGGCGATTTGCGCCACCCGCACGACCTCGTCGAGCGAGGCCGCGGGTTTGGTCACCGCGATGTTGTCGCGCACCGTGCCGCGAAACAGAAAATTCTCCTGCAGGACGACGCCGATCTGGGTGCGCAGATGGGCGAGGTCGAGCTCTTTCAAATCCTGGCCGTCGATCTTGATCAGCCCGGTCTGCGGCCGGTAGAGCCCTTGCAGCAGCCTCGTTATCGTCGTCTTGCCCGAGCCGCTGCGGCCGACGATGCCGACGACCTGCCCCGGCTCGACCGTAAACGAGATTTCCTTGACCGCGGGGGCGGCCGAGCCGGGGTAATGAAAGGTCACGTCCTCGAATTCGATATGCCCGTGCACCGTGGGCGCCAGCTGGCCGCTCGCCGGCTCGGGCTTGGTCTGCATCAGCTGCGCCAACAATTTCAGCGACAGCACGGCCTTCTGGTATTCCTGCATCAGGCCCGAGGCCTGGATCAGCGGCTGCGCCAATCGCAACCCCAGCATGTTGAAGGCGATCAGCGCCCCGACCGTCATCTTGTCGCTGAGCACGAACAGCGCGCCGAGCGCGCCGATGCCGACGCTCATGCCGCGCTCGAGGCTCATGATCACGCTGCGGGCGCGGGCGGCGGTATGGTCGAGCGTCAAGGTCTTGGCCGCCGCCTCGTCGGTGTAGCGCCGCCAGCGCAGCATCGAGCGCGGTTCGAGCGCGAGGGTCTTGATCGTGTCGATGCCGTTCAGGATCTCGAACAAAAACGCCTTGCGCCGCCCTTCGATGTCGTTGACCTCGCGCAATTTGAGGCGGAACTCGCGCGACATCATCGCGAGCGTGACAAAGCCGATCGCCGATATCGCGAGCACGATCAGGGTCAATTGCCACGAATAGATCAGCAACACCGGCAGGAAGATCACGACCGACAAAAAGTCGAGAAAGGTGTTGAACAGCCGGCTCGCCAGGAAGTCACGGACGTTATTGGCTTCTTGCAATTTATAGGCGGTGACGCCCGACGGATTGGCGTGAAAATAATCGATCGGCAAGGTCAACAGATGGGCGATCGTGTCGGTGGCGATGACGTGGTCGAGCTTGCGAGTGATAAAGGCCAAGAGGTAATTGCGCATGTAATTGAAGCCGCCGTCGAACAGGATCAGCACAAAGACGCCGGCGGTGATCGTGTAGAGCGTGGAGAACGCCTGGTTCGGCACCACCTTGTCGACCAGGATCTGGAAAAAGATCGGCACCGAGAGCGCGATCAAATGCATCGCCAGCGCGGCGACGACGACGTCGCGGATCAGCCGGCGCTCGGCGAGCAGCTTCCGGGTAAACCAGGAGAAGCCGAATTTCGCGTCCTCGCGGCCGGGCGGCAGCGGCGCGATGATCAGGGCTTCGCCCCGCCACGATTTTTCCAGCCTGGCGCGCGACAGAAAAAAGGTCTCGCCGTCGCGAAACAGCGGGTCGCAGATCGCGACCTCTTCGGCGCCGCCGCGCCGCACCCCCATCAGGATGACGGCATTGGCATTGGCGAGGACCAGCACCAGCGGGTGGGCGAAGGGGCGCGTCTGCAGTGCCCGCCAGTCGAGCTGGTCCGGTTCAGCGCTCAATCCGAACTCGCTCGCCAGGGCGGCGAGCCGCGCCACCGGCAATGTCGCACCGTCGACCAGATTGCGCCGGCGCACCGCCCCGACATCGGCATAAACGCCGTTCTGGATGCCGAGCCGGAACAGACACGACAGCCCGGTCTCGCACGACACGGTGGCGCCGGCGCCGGCATCCGCCTGATGGGC
>DATKHX010000465.1:0-2109 GCA_035510075.1 Allostellaceae bacterium | reverse complement strand
CGCCCACAACGACGGCATCGTCAGCCCGGACAACATCGATGACGCAGCGCTTGCGGCAGCGGGTTATTTGTGTTGGCGCGGAAAGGATCTCGCGACACCCCGAGGTTGGATAACCGCGTTGCGCGCCTACAACAACTCCGGCATCTACGCGCGGGCCGTTCGAGACTGGGCGACCGCCTACGCGGCAGGTCACCCGCTGTAGCAGGATATATCGCTGACCCAGGTTTTAGGCTAAAGGCGGCCCGGGGCGGCATCAGCCAACACGCAAGGAGAACCTAGTGCCGATTATCGAGCAGGTCGGGGCGCGCGAGATCCTCGATTCTCGCGGCAACCCAACGGTCGAGGTCGAGATAGCTCTGATTGATGGAACGTTTGCCCGTGCGGCGGTGCCGGCCGGCGCGTCGACCGGGGAACACGAGGCCGTCGAGCTGCGTGACGGCGGCGAGCGTTACGGCGGCAAGGGTGTGCAAAAGGCAGTGCAAGCCGTTCTCGACGAGATCGGCCCGGCGGTGATCGGACTCAACGCAGACGATCAGCGGTTGGTCGATCAGGCGTTGGTGGACCTCGACGGAACCCCGGACAAGTCCCGGCTCGGAGGCAACGCGATCCTGGGCGTCTCGCTTGCCGTCGCCAAAGCGGCCGCCGATTCTGCCGGGCTGCCGCTGTTCCGCTATCTCGGCGGCCCGAATGCGCACATTTTGCCGGTGCCGATGATGAACATCCTCAACTGCGGTGCGCACGCCGACACCGCCGTTGACATCCAGGAATTCATGGTGGCGCCGATCGGCGCGCCCAACTTCGGTGAGGCGCTGCGCTGGGGCGCCGAGGTGTATCACGCGCTGAAATCGGTGCTGAAGAAACAGGGGCTGAGCACCGGGCTGGGCGACGAGGGCGGTTTCGCCCCCGACGTGGCCGGAACCACCGCAGCGCTGGACCTGATCAGCTCGGCCATCGAATCGGCGGGCTTGAAACCCGGTGTCGATGTGGCCTTGGCCCTCGACGCGGCGGCCACCGAGTTCTACACGGACGGGACCGGCTACGCCTTCGAGGGCACCACCCGCAGCGCTGAGCAGATGACCGAATTCTACGGCGGCCTGCTCGGCTCCTATCCGCTGGTGTCCATCGAAGACCCGCTCTCCGAAGATGATTGGGACGGTTGGGCGGCCCTGACGGCGTCGATCGGTGACCGGGTGCAGGTCGTCGGCGACGACATCTTTGTCACCAATCCCGAGCGGCTCGAGGACGGCATCGAAAAAGGCGTGGCAAACGCGTTGTTGGTCAAGGTGAACCAAATCGGGACGCTGACCGAGACGCTCGACGCTGTCGTGCTGGCTCACCACAGCGGGTACCGCACGATGCTGAGCCACCGTAGCGGCGAGACCGAAGACACCACGATCGCCGACCTGGCGGTGGCGGTCGGCAGCGGTCAGATCAAGACGGGCGCACCTGCCCGAAGCGAACGCGTCGCCAAATACAATCAGCTGTTGCGGATCGAAGAGGCGCTCGGCGACGCCGCCCGCTACGCCGGCGATCTGGCTTTCCCGCGATTCGCGCTGGACTCGAAATAGGGTGTAATAGTTTGACAGCCAACCCGAAACGCGGCTGAATCTACGATGGCCGAAGCGAAACGCCCAGATCCGAAGCGCCGCTCCCCGGCATCACGCCCGGGGAAAGCTGGCGATTCGGCTCGGCGCCGCCGCTCCACTGGGACTTCTGGGCCCTCCGGGCCGGCCAAGCCCTCGCAAACCGCAACGCACGCCACCCGCGACACGACGCGGACGTTGCGCGAGCACGTCGTCGAACCCATCAAGCGGCAGCTCGCCGAATCCGTCGAGCAGCGGTCGGACCAGCGGCTGGGATTCACGGCGCGCCGGGCGGCGGTGCTCGCCGCGGTTATCTGCGTGCTGACCTTGACCATCGCGGGGCCGGTACGCACTTACTTCGCGCAGCGCACCGAGATGAATCAGTTGGCCGCGAGCGAAGCCGCGCTGCGGCGCCAGATCGCCGACCTCGAGCAGAAGAAGGTCAAGCTCGGTGACCCGGCCTACATTGCGGCGCAGGCCCGCGAGCGCCTCGGCTTCGTGAAGCCGGGAGACACCCCGTTCCAAG
>DATKHX010000464.1:0-2460 GCA_035510075.1 Allostellaceae bacterium | reverse complement strand
TTGAACGCGACCGGCCATCGTAGCGCAGCCGGGATCGGATTCAAAACCCCACAAATGCTCTCATTGTGGATCGAGCCGGAAAGAACGCGATCGAGGCTATTCGCCAGACCCGGCCCGCTAAAAAAAGCCCGCGCGCTGGCGCCCGGCTCGGCCACTATCTGCCGCTGATCGAGCGCTTCCTCGCCCAGAGCAGCGGCGCGTCCTTGATGGCCAGGCGGTGCCGGCCAACGAGAAGCTGGCAAGCCTGTTCGAGCTGCGTGGCACGCTGCACTCTGGCCTTCGCTCCATAGCATCTCTGGCGCAGGCGCTATCACTTCAAGACCGACATCTGGTCCGCGGTGGTGACGCACAACCGGGTGCTGCTCGCCCGCCTCAAGCCCGGCATAGCCCCCGGCCTCGACCGGCAGCTTCAATGATCGCCGGCCAAATCAAATCAGCCTGTCCAGCCGCGCTCGCCAACCGATTCCTTCGACCGCTGCTGCCACCTCAACGCGAAGCCGGCGAGCCCCCGCGGACAACTGTCGAACGCCCGGCCCTTCTACACCGCTGAAAATCTGTGTTTATGGACGGGCAATAGATAAAGCTCGTGTTGCCGATCGCGGTTTTGGGATCATAACCCCGCCGCCGCCATCAGCGCCCCGAGAACGCGGTCGGCGGCGAAATACTCGGCGGCGATTTCCCGCGCTGCCCGGCTGTGGGCGTGGTAGTCGGCGGCGATTGCGTCGACGCCGGCGAGCGCTTCCTCCTCGGTGGTGAATTCGAACAGCCCGCGGCCGGTGGGGTAGAATTTACCGAACCCAGTGCGCATCGTCACGATCGGGCGACCGGCGGCGAGATAGCACACGCTGCGGTCGCTGAACCAGCCGCTGTTTGGGCGCACGTAGATGTCTTTGGCGACGGTAAACTCGCCGCGGGACCCGGCGATGAAATCGCGATAGGCGCTCATTCCGGCCGATATCGGGCCGGGGTCGACGAGGCTCCAGCCGGCCTTCGTCACCGTCGCGCGCACCGCGGCATCGGGCGGATCCATAGCGAGTGCAAAGCACGTCCCGGGCCGGCGTCGTGGCAAATCGAGAAAGCGCAAGAAATTGACGTGCTTCGACCAAACATAGCGCGCGCCTGCGAATTCGATGTCCTTGCCCTTGTTTTCCCAGGTGGCGACCGTCGTAAACCAGCGCCCCTCATCGCGGGCTTCGGGCCACAGATCGAGGACGACCGGTGGCCGGGTCGGGCGCCAAGCGATCCCGCAGAGCGGCACCGGGCAGTCCTCTGACCCCAGATTCTCGCCATAGCTGAAGAAATGCGTGTGCGCGTCGAGATAGGCGCGGGCCTCGGGGTCCGCCAGGGCGTATTTGATCTGCTCGAAGACCGGGTCGCTGTCGACCATGATGCGGACCGGGCAGGCGAGATGCTCGTCACGCAGCCGGGTCGCCCCGCACAGGTTGATCAGACCGTCGGCCTCGGCGTAGAGGCGGCGAACCTGCTCGCGCGGCAGCCCGTGCCATTCGTCGTTGATAGCGTCCCAATAGGCCCAGCGCCCGCCGAGCCCGTAGCCTTCCATCGCGCGCCGAAGATAGGCGACGTTGTAGTCGCACCCCATCATGACGCTCGCGACGCGAGGATCGTAGGGGTTGGCCCCGCCATCCTCGATGTACCACACGTCATAGCCGAGCCGTTCGAGCCCGACGAGATACTGCATCGCCTGCCAGGCGATGCCGGCGAGCGGCATCTGGCCGACGAAATGGAGGACGAGAATCGTGCCGCGCTTCTTCAAGGGCCGTGTCCGTTGCCGTGTCCGCCGGCACAACGGCCAGCCGGGCGATTCATTTCCGCGCGCCCTACGCGCCGCGGGAGCGCAGGCAGCGGTTGCCGCAGGCGATATGGCAAGACCCCAAATCGCATGGGGTTGCCTGTTCTCGACCCGCCATGTTAGGCAGAAGCAATGATCGACAGCATCATAGGATGGCTGACGGGGACGCCGGCGGATGGTGGAGCAGCGCCGCAGGACGAGTCGAAGCTGGCGTTGACGGCACTGCTCGTGGAGGCGGCCCACAGCCACGATCGTTTCGACGAGAGGGAGCGCGCCGTCGTCGCGCGATTGCTCGAGCGGCATTTCAGAATGTCGCCGGCTGATGCGCGCGCGCTGCTCGCCGCCGGCGAGCGTGCGGCGGAGCAGTCGGCCGAGCTGTTCCGCTTTACCCGGACCATCAACGAGCGGCTTTCTTTCGAACAGCGGATCGAATTGATCGAGATGCTGTGGGAGGTCGCCTATGCCGACGGCGTCCTCGACGAGTATGAGGACAGCCTGCTGCGCCGCGTCGGCGGGCTGATCTATGTGCCCGATCGCGAGCGCGGCCTGGCGCGCCAGCGCGTGCTCGGGCGTCTGGGGATCAGCGACACCATCTGATCCTTCGCCGAGCCCGACGGCGGCCGAAATTCAGGAGAAGAAGCCCGCACCAT
>DATKHX010000463.1:0-3008 GCA_035510075.1 Allostellaceae bacterium | reverse complement strand
TCTTCATTGTCGGAATGCCGCGCTCCGGCACCAGCCTCGTCGAGCAGATCGCTGCCAGCCACTCCAGGGTGTACGGTGCGGGCGAGCTGGAAGACATCAGCCGCATCGCCGCGATAATCCAGGCGCCCGGACGCGACCTCCCGGCCGACCAGCTGGATCCGGACGTGATCCGCCGGCTGGCGGATGGCTACTTGGCGCAGCTGCAAGGCCTCGGCAATGGCGCGGCGCGGGTCATCGACAAGATGCCTGACAACATCTTTTATCTTGGTCTCATCGCGGTTTTATTCCCAGGAGCGCGGGTTATCCTTTGCCAGCGGGACGCACGCGATACCTGCCTCTCGTGTTATTTTCATCTGTTTGCCGATCAGGGCATATTTACCTACGATTTGGCGGATTGCGGGCGGCAGTTTCTCGAGGTCGACCGATTGGCGACGCATTGGCTCGGTGAATTGGCGCTCGATATGCTGGTGATCGACTACGAGGGGCTGGTCGCCGATTTGGAGGGCGAGAGCCGGCGGCTGATCGAATTTCTCGGACTCGACTGGGAGCCGGCATGCCTCGATTTTCATAAGACCGAGCGGCCGGTCTTCACCGGGAGCTATTGGCAAGTGCGTCAGCCGATCTACACCCGCTCCGTCGGACGCTGGCGCCATTACGAACGGCACCTCGGCCCCTTGCTGGAGGTGCTGGCGCAGGGCGGGGGGCCGGCTTGAGCCCACAGCGGCTCGCACCGCCGGCGCGCCCCGAGCGGACCGCCAGACGGCAACCGCACCCCCAAGGCGCTCTCCTCCCGCTGGGGACAGTCGCGTCGCCTGCGTCAACCGGTCAGCACCGCCTTGCCGATCACGGCGCGGTCGATCAGCGCCTGGATCGCATCGCTGGCCTGGGCAAGCGGGTAGCGCCGCCAGATGCGCGGCTTGAGCTTGCGCTCGGCGGCGAGCCCGATCAGGGTCTTGAGGTTGGCGAGGGCGATCTCCGGATGCGCCTCGTTGAGCCCGCCGATGCGCACGCCGATTGCCTCGATCCCCTTGATCAGCAGGTAGTTGGTGCGGGCCGCTGCCGGTGCGCCGCCCAAAAAGCCGAGGATCAGGATGCGCCCGCTCCAGGCGAGGCAGCGCAACGATTCCTCAAAAATCGGGCCGTTGACCGGATCGTAGACGATGTCGAGCCCGCGACCCTGGGTCAGCTCCATGACCTTGTCGCGAAAACCGTCGTGATAGGGGATCGCGTAATCGGCACCCTCTTCTAAACACACGGCGCGTTTTTCGTCGGTGCTGGCGGTGGCGATGACCTGGGCGCCATAGAGCTTCGCGATCTGGACCGCAGGCAGGCCGATGCCGCCAGCCGCACCGTGGATCAGCACGCGCTCGCCGGCTTTGAGCCGGCCGCGCTGCAAGAGAGCGTGGTAGGCGGTGTGGTAGACATTGCGAAAAACCGCCGCCTCGTCGAGGCTCATCGTCGCCGGCACCAAATCGCAATCCTCGGCCTTGACGTTGGAGCACTCGGCAAAGGCGCCGAGTCGTTGCCGGCACATGACCTTGTCGCCCGGCCTGAGCGAGACGACGCCGGGGCCGGCGGCGACGACCTCGCCCGCCCCTTCGCTGCCGGGGATGAAGGGCGGCTCCGGACGGAACTGGTATTTCCCGGCCAGCATCAGCACGTCGACGTATTGTACGCCGCGTGCCGTGATCCGCACCTGCACTTCGCCAAGGCCGGGCGGCGGCGGGTCGGGAACCTCCCGCAGCGACAGCACTTCGGGGCCGCCAAACGCCTCGCACACCACCGCCTTCATCGCTTACTTCTCCCTTTTCCGCGCCAATGAGAAAGCCTAGCGTTTAATTGCCGGGCGCACGCCAGTGCGTTTTACCAAATGTCGGGAATTGCGGCATGCTCTACCGCGTCTTTTACCGTGCGACAGGGCAGGGGAGGAGAAATGACCGACACGTCCGGAGCTGCCGCATTGGCGCAGGGGGCGGTTCGGCAACCCGGCCGGTTTTCGGTCACGGACCAGGTCGCGGTGTCGCTGTTGTGGTTCGCGCTGTTCGCCAACTGGCTGACGGTTGTGCCGGTCATCATCCCGGACCAGATCGCCTCGATCCTCGGCCCCGGCGCCGCGGCGAAAGAGGGCATCAGCGGCTCGATCCTGGCGATCGGCGCCTTTATGGCGCTGGTCATGGCGCCGGTCGCGGGGGCGCTCTCCGACCGTGTGCGCGGTGCAAAAGGGCGCCGCCGCCCGTTCCTCATCACCGGCATGGTCGGCACCTGCATTGGCATGGCCCTGCTGGTGCCGTTCCGCCCCGGCAGCAGCATCCTCCTCTACGCGCTCGCGATATTGAATCTTCAGTTCTGGTGGAACTGGGCGTGCGGCCCCTATGCCGGGCTGATCCCGGATGTCGTGCCGGCCCAGAGCCAGGCCTCGGCCAGCGCCTGGATGAACATCATGAGCATATTGGGCACCTTTACCGGCAACGGCATCGCGGTGGCGCTGTACGTGCACGGCCATCCGGGTGCGGCGATTTCCGGGCTCATTGCAATCAACGTGATCTGTCTCGCGGTCACCGTGTACAGGGTGCGGGAGCCGCCCGCCGCAGGTCCCGCCTGCAGCTTCGCGCTTGGTACGTTTGTGCGCTCGTTCTGGCTGCCGCCGGCCTTGCACCGTGATTTTTACCGGGTGCTGGTGACCCGCCTCTTCGCCAATCTCGGGGTCTGGTCGGTGCTGACGTTTCTGCTGTTTTACCTGCAGGATGTGGTCGGCGTCGCCGAGCCGGGGCATGTCCTGCCTATGGTGCTCGGCATCGGCGCTTTGCTCGGCATCCCGGCGAGCCTCGTCGCCGCCTGGCTGACTTCGCGTTATGGCATCGTCGCGATCGTCAGAACGACGAGCTGGATGATGGCGGGGGCGGCGATCGCCTATGTGTTGATCGGGCTCCACCCGCATCTGGTAGCGATGGCGGCGGTGGCCCTCGTCTATTTTTCCGGTTGGGGCGCTTATCAGGCCGTCGACTGGG
>DATKHX010000462.1:0-6226 GCA_035510075.1 Allostellaceae bacterium | reverse complement strand
ACTGGTCAGCGCCCCGGCCGAGCTTTGGCGGGCGCGTACCCGGCGTCTGCGGGCAAACGCGGCATTTCAAGTCCTTTGGTGCGTTTCCTGTCCCCGCCGGATTAGAGCAGGATCGGCAGCGACTGTTAAGCCGGACGAGCGCCACCGCCGCGCAACCCGCGCGGCCGCGGCAGGCGATCAAATTATCGACAGCGCGCCTGTCAGCATCGAAGAGACCGAGCCAAAAAGGAAACGCGGGCTGGAGGCCCGCGTTTCAGTCTTGGACAATCAGCCAGCGGGCTGCGGCCTGCTAGCTGATCGACGATTGCTGGGGAAGAGGCTAGTCGGTGGCTCCCGGGAGGTCGATGTCCGACCGCGAGTAAACCGCGACGCACCCCGTCGTGCAACCTGGATAGGCGTTGTTGGCAGCCAATGGCACGAGCACCTGATTATTGGCGCCATTGGCGGCTACCGAATGTGCAGACCCGGCCGGGTGCGCGCCGGTTCCTGTTACCGCTGGCACGTTGAACGTCGGCACCAATTGGTCCAACCTCTGACTGGTCCCGTCGATCGCTCCGAGAATGGCAGCGCCCTGCTCGACGGCCGTAGCTTTAGAGACGACGACCGAGGGAGCAAGCGGACTGCTCGAGGCTGCAGCGTAGAAGTGATCATCCCCCCCGTTAAACCACACTTCGTCCCCGGCCCCAACGCCCGGCACGACCGCCTGGACGAAGCCGTCGGTCCCCATGATATATTCAATAGGCGCGGCGGTTACTTTATCGGTGCCGCTCCACGGATCTCCCGCCATGTCGAAAACCGTATTGCAGCCTACTAGCAGAGTTTTGTTCGTCGGATTGAGGGCGAGGCCGGCGGGGCCGCAATTCACGATGGAAGTCGTTGCGTCCACAACCGCAGTGAGCGGATTGATGCGAACAACCACTCCGAGTTGGGGGATTTTCATGATTTGCGGGATGGAGAGAAAGAACCGCTGAGTGCCCGGGTCCCATTGCGGCTGCTCGGCGCCGGCGGTGGCGAAAGGAAGCGAGACTTTCTTGCCGATGGTGAGCTTACAAGCCGAGCTGACGCTGATCAAGGTGCCAAATGGCGTGATGGTGCTGCCGGGGTTTATGACCAGCAGCAAATTATCCTTCGGGTCAAACGCCAGTTCATCCGCACGGGAACCGTCGGTGGCACCGGTGGAGACGTCGCTGACCTGGGAGCCCGCAGCGGTAAACGAGACCACGCGGCTCGGAGTGTCGGTCGCGATGATGCAGCCGCGCGCGGTCAGCACGCCATTCGGGCCGGAGAATTCGGCGCCCTTCGAAGAAACCCCGGCGAACGGCGGTTTGGCCGAAATCTGCTTGACGAACGCGTCGGTCTTGGCGTTGGCGACATCGACGGCCTTGTTGGAGCGGTCGGCGAGATAGTAGGTCTGGGTGGTCTGGTCGACGAAGCTGATGTCAAAGGAATACAGTCCGCCGGTCGTGTTCGCGGCGTCCGCCGGGACCGGGATCGCCGCTTGGAACATAATGGGTCCATTGGCCTCTGGGGACGCCCCCCAGGCGCTGGTCCCGACCAGCAGCAAGGCCGGGGAGAGCACGGCCATTAGCGCCGAAACACTGCAATGTCTCCGTAGGAGACTACTACAAAATGCAATGCGTGGAAACATTAGAGAGTCCTCCCGTTACAGTCCATTTACAAAAGGGCCATGAACCTGAAGTTGCCCAGCGGGAAAATTCCTGACCCCTGACACATTGTCAACAAGTTTTGGACGAATTACTGACATCTTAAGATTATCTTAACCACAAACTACTTTAGGTTGGTCAGGTATATTTTGGGACACTCGATCGCGAGAATGCGGATTTGGCAACGATCGCCACACTGAATCGGAATGATCAGCCCGACCGCCCGTCGGCCGAGCCCCTTGTTGGCACGCGGCAAAATGGCACGGAGCCCGTCCGGCAGGCCGCACGCCAAGCGAAGTCTACTGGGCGAAATGGGTGGGGGAGGCGAAGCTCGAACCCGGCCGGCTCCTCACCAGACCCGGGTCAGGGCGGCGGCAGTCAGGGCGGGGGCAGCGGCTCGCCGCGCATGTACTTGCCGCGGCAGAACATGAGGGTCGGCTTGTTGGTGTAGGCGTAGCGCTCGACGTGGCCGATGAAGATGATGTGATCGCCGCCGTAGTGCCGGTACTCGTTGCGGCACTCGAAATGCGCCGCGGCGCCGATCAGCACCGGGGCGCCGCATTCCGGGATCATGTGGTCGATTTCGGCGAATTTGTTCTCGTGGGTGCGGGCGAACTTGTTCGACAGGTCGATCTGGTCGTAAGCGAGGATGTTGACGACAAAATGCGAGCCTTCCTGGAAGGCCGGCAGGCTCTGCGCATAGAGCGAGGCGCTCCACAATACCAGGGGCGGGGCCAGCGACACCGAGGTGAACGAGTTCGCGGTCATCCCGTAAAGCCCGCCGTCCTTGCCGCGCGCGGTGACGATCGTCACCCCGGTGGCAAACGTCCCGAGCGCGCCGCGGAAATCGCGCGAGTCGAACCCCTCGCCCGCGGTCGCCTTGACCGGTGCGGCGTGGCTGCCGGGATGCTCTTCCTCGGCGGGCTCCATGGCGAGGGCCGCGGATTGTGGCTTCTTGTTTTGCACGATCGAACCCCTCGTTACGCCGTCACAACGGCGAGTCGGGCGGCAGGCCGAGCGCCACCCGTCCGTACACGGCGCCGTTGACGTCCCACGCCAGCATGTAATGGGCGTTGGCCGCATGAACATCGCGAAAGGCGCGCTGGATCGGGTTTCGCGCATAAATCGCAGCCCCGCCGCTCGCGGTGAACAACAGGTCGACCGCCCGCGTGCAAAGTGTGGCGGCAAAGGCGCCGTCGCGCCGGTAGCGCGCCCGCTGTTCGAGGCTCGGCACGATGCCGGCCTCGGTGATCCGCGTCGCCTCGCCGCAATCGCGCAGCGCGATGGCCTCGGCCGCGTCGGCCAGCGCCGACGCCTCCGCGAGATGAACCTGGATATTGGTGAAATCGGCGATGTTTCGGCCGGTATAGGCGCTCAAGCGGGTGCGGGTGGTTTCGGTAAAATGCGCGATCGCGCCGCGGGCGATGCCGAGCGAAACGCCGGCGATGGCAAACCCAAACAGGCTGACCGCCGGCAGCTTGTAGAGCGTCCCAGGGTTCAATTCGCTGCCTCGATTGGGGCCGCCCTTGATCCGCTCCGTCGCGAGCGTGCGATAGGCCGGGACGAAGACATCGGCAACTTCGACATCCTTGCTGCCGGTGCCGGCGAGCCCGATCACCTGCCAAGTGTCGATGATCTTATAGTCGCTGGCCGGCAGCAGGAACATGCGCGGCTCGCTTTGCCCGGTCTCCTCGTCGCTGACGATGGCGCCGAACATGTTCCAGGCCGACGGGTCGATGCCGCTCGAAAACGGCCAGCGGCCGCTCAAACGATAGCCGCCGGGCACGCGCCGGGCACGGCCGCGGGCAAAAATCAGCGCCGAGCTGATCAGGCTGTCCGGTGAATCGCCCCAGATTTCCTCCTGCGCCTCGGGATGCCACATGCCCAAGAGCCAATGATGGGCCGCGAGGTTGGCCAGCACCCAGGCGGTCGAGCCGCAGCCTTGGCCGATCACCGCGGTCAATTCGAACAAGCCTCGGTAGGGCAGCTCGCTGCCGCCGACGCGGGCGGGCTGCAGCATGCGGAACAACCCGCTCGCATGGAGATCGGCGATCGTCTCGTCGGGCAGACGGCGTAGCTCCTCGGCCCGCGGGGCGCGCTCGCGCAGCGCCGGGACCAGCGCCTCGGACCGCGCCAGCAGCTCCTCGAAGCGCGGTGCCGCCGCACGGTGTCCGGTCGTTGCCTCGGGCATTCTTGATCCTCCCTCGGGTGAGCCACCCTTGCCAACTTTACCCGCCCTGCCTCGGGCCGGCGAGATCAATCCAAATATGGGCAGGCAAACCCGCCATGCAGCAGGCAAACGGCGGCGGTCATCCATGCCCATGCGGATGTCGAGCGCGTCGCCTGGCCCTCCCCGCGACCCGCGGAAAAAGCCGCTGTTGAATTCCTCGCACCCGGGCGTCATGCATGCGCGGATGCCGAACGAGACGTGACCATATTTGATCCAGGCTCGGTGTTGAACCTGGCGTTCGTTGGAGGCTTTTGACCCGTCGTGACGATGGACAGGACTGACCTGCGGCCGGCATCGATGCGGCCGCGCATCATCGAGACCGAGGAAACCGGCCGGCTCGATCTGAGCCTGCCGCCAGCGCCCGAACCCGGCGCATCCCCGCCCGTGCGCGGCGGCTTCCCGTCGCCTTTGGCGGTGGCGGCAGGCGGGGTCGCGATCCTCGTATCGGGCGTGGTCGCGATCGATCTCGCCGAGTTCGTCGGCGGCGCCTTCGAGCACGGCACGGCGTGGGGCGTCGTCGCGGCGACGGCGGTCGCGGCCGGTGCGGGCGGCGCGCTTTACTGGTTCATGGCCGAGCTGCGCGGCCTGATGCGCCTGCGCTCGGCCGAGCGCCTGCGGCGTCTAATCCCCTCGGCGCTGGCCGGCGAGCTGAAGCGCGAGCTCGCCGAGGCGGCGGCGATCATGGCGCGCGACCCGCTGCTCGCCGCACCCGTCGGCAACTATCGCGCAGTTCTCGAAGCGCACCACAGCGCCAGCGACGCGCTCGAGCTGTTCTCGCGTTTTGTGCTCGCCCCCGCCGACCGGATGGCGCAATCGACAATTCGACGCGCCGCGGCGCAGGCCTTTGCGATCAACGCGGTGAGCCCGACTGTGCTGACCGACACGTTGTTGTTTGCCGCGCGAGCGATGCGGCTGATTCGCGATATCGCCGGGATTTACGGTCAGCGGCCGGGGCTCGCCGGCACCATACATCTGCTGCGCCGGCTGGTCGGCGGGGCCGGTCTCGTCGGCGCGGTCGATATTGTCGGCGGCGTGCTGATGCAACAGCTCGGCGGGGCGGTCATCGAGCGGATCAGCGCCAACGCCGCCGAAAGCGCCTATGCCGCGCAAAAGATGGCGCGCATCGGCCTCGTCGCAATGGCGATGTGCCGGCCGGTCGAGTTTCGCCCCGGCGAAATGCCGTCGCTGGGTTCGCTCGTCTCCGGTTTGCTCAAGGGCGGCGGCGCCGCGACAGAGAAGGCTGATCCCGGCCGCAAGATCGTGTAGTTTCCCAACCTCATCGTCGCGCCGGGCTCGGCACGACATCTGCTCGAATCAGGGTAGAAGCCTCACACAGGGGAGGGTCGGAGATGCTCTCACGCCGTTCGATAATCGTCAGCCTGTCGACAACCGCCTTCCTCGGCGCTTTGGCGAGCCGCGGCGGCTTTGCTTTCGCCGCCGACAAATCGGTCAAAATCGGCATCAACCTGCCCTTTACTGGCGCCGACGCGCACGATGCCGAGCTGATCAAAGACGGCGCGATGCTGGCGATCGACGAAGCCAACGCCGCCGGCGGGGTCGCCGGCTACAAGATCGAGGTGCTCCAGCTCGACGACGGCACCGCAACCGCCGGGCAATACGATCCGGCGCAAGCCGCCACCAACGCGCGCAAGATGGTCTCCGACGATTCGGTCGTGGCCGCGATCGGCCCGCAGATGAGCGGCTCCGGCAAGGCGATGTCGCCGATCTTGAGCCAAGGCGGTCTCGCCACGATCACGCCCTCCTCGACCAACCCCGACATCACCAGCCCGAAATTCGCCGCGCAATACCGGCCGGGGGGAAAGGCGGTCTATTTCCGCACGGTCACCACCGACGCCTTTCAGGGTCCGAACATGGCGAATTATTTCGCCGACACGCTGAAGGTGAAGTCGGTCTATGTGCTCGACGACAGCGGCGCCTATGGCGTCGGGCTCGCCGACGCGTTCCAGGCGCAGGCCAAAAAGCGCGGCATCAACGTGCTCGGCCGCGATCAGCTGAACCCGAAAGAAGCCGACTACACGACGACCCTGACCAAGATAAAGCAGCTGAACCCCGAGGCGATATACTACGGCGGGGTGGCGCAGGCCGGGGTCAAGGTGGTCAAGCAGTCCTACGACATCCTGCCGAAGCTGATCAAATCGGGCGGTGACGGCTGCTACGGCGCCGAGATCCTGCGCGGCGCCGGCTTCCCGGCGGCCGAGGACTGGTACGCGACCACCGCCTCGCCGAACCTGTTGGCCAACCCAGACGCAGCGCCGTGGGTCGAGCGCTTCGCCAAGAAATACGGCGCGCAGCCGGAGAATTATTCGATCAC
>DATKHX010000461.1:0-2538 GCA_035510075.1 Allostellaceae bacterium | reverse complement strand
GTCAGCCGAGCGGAGAGGGTCCGGCGTTTTGATCACGGTCGTCTTCGACGAAGAGCTGCGCCGCCTGGGTCGGCAACACCACTCGAACCGTTGTCCCCTCGCCGAGCCGGCTGGAGATCGACAATGTTCCGCCATGCGCCTCGACCAAGCCTTTGGTAATCGGCAGGCCAAGACCGGTGCCGCCGTAATTGCCCGTGGTCGCCGGTTTGGCTTGGCCGAAAGGCTGCAATGCGCGTTCCTGCTCCTCTTCGTTCATGCCGATGCCGTGATCCTCGACTTCGATCGCGGCGCACCCGGCCTGCTCGGCGCTGACGCGAACGGAAATTCTTTGGCCGTCGCTTGAAAACTTGATGGCATTCGAGAGCAGATTGAGAAAAATCTGCTTCATCGCGCGCTCATCCGCCCAGATGACCACCGGCTCATTCACCGACAAGGAAACCAGCTCGATGCCGCGGCAGCTGGCGCGCTCGTGCACGATGCGGACGACATCGCCGAGCACGTCCTGCAAGGCCACCATTTGCTTCGCGAGCTCGAGCTTTCCCGCTTCGATCTTCGACATGTCCAGCACGTCGTTGATAATTGAAAGAAGGTGAAGACTGCTCGAGTGCACGTCTTTAATGTATTCGAGATATTTCTCGTTGCCGATCGGCCCGAACAGCTCTTGCGAAATGATTTCGGTAAAACCGATGATGGCATTCAGCGGGGTGCGCAGCTCGTGGCTCATATTGGCCAGGAACTCGCTCTTGGAATGGTTGGCGGCTTCGGCCTGGCTGCGCGCCTGGAGCAGCTTGCGCTCTCCGGCCCTGATGTCGGTCACGTCCGAGTAGACCGAGAGCACGGCCCCGTCGGGCATGGCGCTGCGCCGGATTTGTAAAATTCGCCCGGCCGGTGTGACGCGCTCTTTCGTCGTCGGCACCTCGCGGTAGAATTGATCGAGGCGCCGGGTCGTCTCCGCGCCCGGGTCGACATCGCCAAACGCGCCCTGGAGGGCTTGGCGCATCAGAATTTCGCCGAGAGGCGTCCCGGACCGGATATCGAGCGACAGGCCGAGAAGCTCGCAAAACCGCGAGTTGCGCGCGACCAGCCGTCCCGTCGAATCGAAAACGCTGAGGCCCTCATCGATATTGTCGAAGGTGTTCTGCAGCAGCTCGGTTTGCCTTCTCAGCCGGGCTGCGCCGCGACGGCGCAGAAAGACCGCGGCAAATTGCCGGCGCCGATGGACGCACAACGCCAGCCAGGCGAGCTGCCGCCGCGCGCGGCGCGAGCGCGGGGGCCGCATCAAGCAACAGTCACGGTTCGCCGATGCGGCTGGACCGGCGCCAAAAATCGGAGCCGTCTGCTTTTTCTTTGGCTGCACAATCGGGAACAAGTCGACAAACCGGCAGAATCTTTTCTCAAGCGCGCCCTCCGCTGCGCCCATGGGCGCGGGTGTCGAAGGCCGAGCTGGCCGGACGGGGCTCTCGTATTGCCGGCCGCCAGCGCGTCGTAGGGTACTAATCGCCGCATCTCGCTAAATTTTTCTTACCCGGGGCGACATCGCGATGCTTCACGTGCCTGCGGCTACACGCTAGCGGTACGACCCTGCCAGATGCTCCCATGCCTCCTGACAGATGGGTCGCGCGGACCGGATCCCAAACAGAGCAGTGATGTCGACGCACCGTTGGATCCCACGGGCTGTTCCGATCCTCGGACTGACCGATCGCCATCTTGCTGCTGTCCCTGCAAGCGCCAGAACCGCGGCGGTTGGATTTAGGCTGGCGAGCCACTCATGCCGCGACCGGATGGCAGTAAATCTCGCCGCTCACCAGCATAGCCCACATGATGCGCGCAACCGACTTCCGCCGGGCCCCGACCGCCGCCGAAGCGTGGCACGGCCTCGGCATCCGGCGTCAGCTTCTTCCGCGGGTGACGCGACACCGGGCCCGATCGCGCCGACCAGCCGGCTCGCTGGCTCGTCTCGATCCGCAAACAGCGTGCTATTCCGGTCCAGAGCGGCGCGGCCTGTTCACAGCTCGCCCCGGCGCAGGCTGGGGTCAGTCGCGGGGTGCTCCAACACCACCTTTGTCGCTGGATCCCCCCCGAACAGCCCTGCACGAAAGCGTGGCGACGATGCGAGTGGTTCGATTTGAGCCGACTCGGCTCGATCAGATCGAGCCACCTGCCCCGAGTGGGTCATTGAGGGGCAAGGCGAAGCAATCTCGGGCGGCTGAGTGTCGTTTGGTCGCGATTGCTTTGTCGCGGTGCTCCTCGCATGACCCGGCGCAAGTCGATCGAAAACCGCTCTAGCTGTTGTTCGGGTAGCAGGCCGATGCGGTCATGGTAATGCCGCCGGCGCCGAGTTGAACCAGATTTGGCACGACGCTGTTGAAGGTGCTGGTCAGCGTCACCTGCGACAGGCCGGTGCAGCCGCCGCTGCCGGCGGGATCGGGGTTGATGCCCGAGCTTGGTATCGAGAGGCCCCATCCGCTCGCGATTTGCTGGATATAGCTCTTCGCGGTGGTCGAGCTGTAGCTGCCGCTCGACGCGCAAGGGCTGCTG
>DATKHX010000460.1:0-2620 GCA_035510075.1 Allostellaceae bacterium | reverse complement strand
TCGTCAGGTTCGCCAACTCGACGACCTCCTCGCGCTCCAACTCCACCGACAAGGTTGTGTCGAGCGGGAGGTCAGCGACCGCTCCTGGTATCACGCGAGATCCTCGCGGAAGTGCTTCAGCACCTGCGTGACCGGGTTCATCGCGGCTTGGCCCAGGCCGCAGATCGAGGCGTCGGCCATGACCCGAGTCAATTCGTTGAGCAGCCCTTCGTCCCAGTGCGGCGCGGTCATCAGCTTGACCGCCTTTTCGGTGCCGGCGCGGCACGGCGTGCACTGGCCGCAGCTCTCGTCCTCGAAAAAGCGCAACAGGTTCAATGCCACCGCCCGCATATCGTCCTTGTCGGACAACACGACAACCGCGCCCGAGCCGGTAAAGCAGCCATATTGTTCGAGCGTGCCGAAATCGAGCGGCAGGTCGGCCATCGCCGCCGGCAATATGCCGCCCGAGGCACCGCCCGGCAGATAGCCCTTGAAGGCGTGGCCCTCGGCCATGCCGCCGCAGAACTCGTCGATCAGCTGGCGCGCGGTGATGCCGGCCGGAGCGAGCTTGACGCCGGGGTCGCGCACCCGCCCCGACACCGAGAAACTGCGCAGCCCCTTGCGGCCGTTGCGGCCGTGGCCGGTGAACCAGTCGGCCCCTTTCTCGGCGATGTCGCGCACCCAGTACAGGGTCTCGATGTTGTTGCACAGGGTCGGCCGGCCAAACAGCCCGACCTGCGCCGGAAACGGCGGCCGTTGGCGCGGCAATCCGCGCTTGCCCTCGATCGATTCGAGCATCGCCGATTCCTCCCCGCAGATATACGCACCGGCACCCCGGCGGAGGTGGATATGCGTATCAGGCGCCAGCCCGGCTTTTTCGATCGCGGCGATCTCGCTGTCGAGGATCGCGCGGCATTGCGGGTATTCGTCGCGCAGATAGATGTAGATGTCGGCAGCCTCGACCACCCAGGCGGCGATCAGCATCCCTTCCAAAAAACGATGCGGGTCGGTTTCGAGAAAATAGCGGTCCTTGAAGGTGCCGGGCTCGCCCTCGTCACCATTGACCGCCAAGAGGCGCGGTGCGGGCTCCTGGCATACCAGCCGCCATTTGCGCCCGGTCGGAAACCCCGCACCCCCGAGCCCGCGCAGCCCCGAATGCTCTAGCGCCTCGATCAGCTGATCGCGGGTGCGCTCCCCGGCAAGGCATGCTTGCAGCAGGCGATACCCGCCGTCGGCGCGATAGGCGTCGAGCCCGACATAGGCCGGGACCGGCATGTGCGTCTCGCCGGCGGCAACCGCGGCGGCGACGCTCGCAGCCGTCGCGTGCTCATGCAACGCGTGGCCGATCGCCACGACCGGCGCCTTGTCGCAGCCGCCCATGCACGGCGCGCGCACGACCCGCACCTCGCCGCCGAGGCGGGCTTGTAGATCGGCGAGCAGCGCCGGCGCGCCGGCGAGCTCGCAGCTAAGGCTGTCGCAGACCCGCGCCGTCACCGGCGGCGGCGCCTTTTCGTCGTCCATGACGATGTCGAAATGGGCGTAGAACGAGGCGACCTCGTAGACCTCGACGAGGGCGAGCCGCATCTCCTCGGCCAACGCCGCCAGATGGCGCGCGTGCAGACAGCCGAAATCGTCCTGCAAGAGGTGCAGATGCTCGATCAACAGGTCACGGCGGCGCTCGCGCTCGCCGAGCAGCGCCTGCACCTCCTCGAGCGCGGCGGGATCGACCTGCCGGCCCTTCGGATGATCGAGCCCGCGCCGCCGCCCCGATCCGGGGTGAATGCGGCGGTCGTGCCTTACCGGCGGCGGCATCGGAGCGCTCCAAGCCCCTCTCCGCCCTCCAGGGGGGAGAGGGAGGGGCCCGCGCACAGCGCGGGAGGGTGAGGTGGGCGTTTGCTGCGGCGTCTGATCACCCCCACCTCACCCCGACCCTCTCCCCCCCAAGGGGCGGAGAGGGGGGATAAAGGCGGGGAGTTCAAGCAGATGCTACACATCACAACGACTACACCGCCTTCTCCTCGCGCAGCGCGGCGATCGCGTCCTTGCCGTAGCCGAGCCAGCCGAGGATTTCGTCGGTGTGCTCGCCGAGCAGGGGCGACCGCTTGACCTCGACCGGCGAGTCGGAAAGGTTGATCGGCGAGGCGACCTGGACGTAGCGGCCGCGCGTCGGATGGTCGAGCTCGACCAGATAGCCGCGCTCGTACAGCGACCTGTCTTCGTAGATGTCCTTCATCGACAGGATCGGGCCGCACGGCACGTCGACGTCGTTCAGCGCCTGCATGACCTCGAATTTAGTCTTGGTCATCGTCCATTTTTCGATGATCGAAAAGCACTCCGGGATTTTCGGCAACCGCGCCTGCGGCGTGGCGTACCCCGGATCGGCGATCAGCTCCTCGCGGCCGCAGAGCTTCATCAGCGGCTCCCAGGAAGGCGGCTGGATGATTACGTAGACCCAGTCGTTCTGGCCGCCCGGCGCACAGCGCAGCGCCGCCCCCGGCTGGCCGCCGCCCGAGGCGTTGCCGGCGCGCGGGACAGCGTCGCCGAACTCCTTGTTCGGGTATTCGGGCAGCGGACCCTTCATGATGCGCTGTTGGTCGCGCATCTTGACCCGGCAGAGGTTGAGGACCGCGTCGGTCATCGC
>DATKHX010000459.1:0-3333 GCA_035510075.1 Allostellaceae bacterium | reverse complement strand
ATCAGGCGCGGCGCGACGTGATGCTCGACGGGTTGCGCCAGGCCGGCTGGGAAGTGCCGCAGCCGGAGGCGACGATGTTCGCCTGGGCCCCGGTCCCGCCGCAGTTCCGCGCGATCGGCAGCCTGGCGTTTTCAAAGCTCTTGCTCGAACGCGCCAATGTCGCGGTGTCGCCGGGGATCGGCTTTGGCGAATACGGTGAGGGCTTTGTCCGCATCGCGCTCGTCGAGAACCGCCAGCGCCTGCGCCAAGCCGCCCGCAACATCAAGGCCTTCCTCTCCGGCCGCAACGACACCCCCGACCTCCGCCGCGACGTGCACGGCCTCGCCGCCGCGTCGTAGCTCCCGGGCCTGGCATTCAAGTAGCGGGCTGGTTGCCGGGCCGGTGCCGTAGGGTGGTTGCCTGGCGGCCGCGTCGGGGAGGGGAGGGCGAACCCTCGGGTTCGGGAGGCAGCGGCACTCCGGCCGCTTTGAGCGCGACGCGTTGGCGGGCGGCGAGGGCGACCTCGTCGAAATCCTCGATCAGCTCGTGGAACAGGCGGTGCCAGTTGATCTCGGCCTTCAGGTGCAGGAACACCGAGCCGAGCCCGACCGCGGCGCGGTCCATAAAGACGAATTCGCGCGGCGGCTTGACGCCCCCCAGCCGGCGGATGTCTCGGTGCACGCTTTCGACCACGGCCGCGCCGTCGGCGCCTTTCCCATTTTCCTGGATCCGCCGCGCGCGGTCGTCGAGCAACGGCCCGTAGACGTAAAGCGCCCAGCGGTTTAAGACGTCGATCATCTCGCTCGACAGATCGCCAAAGCCCCAGCGCTGGTAGGCGCTGACCGCGAGGTCGCGGTCGCCGCGCTCCAGCGCGTGGTAGAGGTCGATGACGCCGCGCACGAACGATGCGCGAAACACCCGAACGCAGCCGAAATCGAGCAGGTTGACGGTCCCGTCCGGCGCCACGGTGTAATTGCCGAGATGCGGGTCGCCGTGGATCACCCCGTAATGGTAGAACGGCACGTACCAGACGCGGAACATGCGCAGCGCCACCTCGTTGCGCCGCGCCGTCGGGGCCTTCGCGGTTTCGAGGATCGGGGCGCCGTCGAGCCAGGTCATCGTCAACAGCCGCCGGGTCGACAGCTCCGGGACCGGGCGCGGCACTGCGACGCCGGGCTCGCCGCCGAGAATGGCGCCGTAGAGCCGCATATGCGCGGCCTCGCGCTCGTAATCGAGCTCTTCGCGCAGCCGCTCGGCGATCTCCGCGTGGATCTCGGCGGTGGTGACCGCGCGGTCGTAGCGCTCATAGAGGCCCATCGCGAGCTTCAGCTGGCGCAGATCGGCTTCGACCGCCGAGGCCATGTCGGGATATTGCAATTTGCACGCGAGGGCGCCGCCGTCGAGTGCCGTCGCCCGGTGCACCTGCCCAAGTGACGCCGCGCGCGCCGCGATTCCCTCGAAATCGCGAAACCGGCCCTGCCAATCGGGGCCGAGCTCGCCCGCCATGCGGCGTCGGACAAAGGGCCAGCCCATCGCCGGCGCGTTCGCCTGAAGCTGGATCAGCTCGTTGACATACTCCTTGGGCAGCGCGTCGGGGATCGTCGCCAGCAACTGGGCCACCTTCATCAACGGGCCCTTGATGCCGCCGAGTGCCGCTTTCAGATCGGCGGCATGGCGCCCGCGATCGACCGCAATGCCGAGATAGCGCTCGCCCGCCAGCCGCGCGGCGAGCCCGCCCATCGCGCTCGACACCTGCGCATAGCGCCGCACCCGCCCGGTAAACGAATCGTCGTCGGTCACGTACTGTTTTGTCCTAATTTTCGTCGCGCCCGCGCAGGTGGGAGCCCAGCGGCCGCAGCCCGCAGAGGTAACCCTGGATATCGGCTCTCGCGCGCATGACGAGGCCGGCCGGCAGAACTCATGTTGGCTCGATCTTCAGCCGATCGCTTCGAGTTCGTCGATGAAGCCGGAGACGACCGAGAGGCCTTTCGACCAGAAGGCGGGGTCGGACGCGTCGAGGCCAAAGGGGGTGAGCAATTCCTTGTGCCGCAACGTGCCCCCGGCGCGCAGCATGTCGAGGTAGCGCTCGGCAAAACCCTGGTGCGCGTCCTGGTAGACCGCGTAGAGCGAGTTCACCAGGCAATCGCCGAACGCATAGGCGTAGACGTAGAACGGCGTGTGGATGAAATGCGGGATGTACGACCAGTAATGGCGGTAGACGCCGTCGAGGCGGACCGCCGGGCCGAGGCTCTCGCGCTGCACGTCGAGCCAGATTTCGGCGATATGGTCGGGGGTCAGCTCGGCATTGCGGCGCTCGTCATGGACCCGGATTTCGAACGTCGCAAAGGCGATCTGGCGGACCACCGTGTTCAGCATGTCCTCGACCTTGCCCGACAGCATGATCTTGCGCCGCTGGGGGTCGGTCTCGCGCGCCAGTAATGCGCGGAAGGTCAGCATCTCGCCAAAGACCGAGGCGGTCTCCGCCAGGGTCAACGGCGTGTCGGCCATCAGGTAGCCCTGCCGCCCGGCCAACACCTGGTGGACCCCATGCCCCAGCTCGTGCGCCAGGGTCATCACGTCGCGTACCCGGCCCTGGTAGTTCAGCAAGAGATAGGGGTGGGCCGCCGGCACCGTCGGATGCGCGAAGGCGCCCGAGGCCTTGGCCGGCCTCGTCGGTGCGTCGATCCAGGGGGACGCGAAAAACCGCCGGCCGACCGCCGCGAGTTCGGGCGAAAAGGCGTTGTAGGCCGACAACACGGTTTCCTCGGCCTCGCGCCACGGGATCAGCCGGTCGCCGTCCTCGGGCAACGGCGCGTTCCTGTCCCAGAACGGCAGCGCCTCGACCCCGAACCAGCGCGCCTTCAGCCGGTAATAGCGATGCGAGAGGCGCGGGTAGCTGTCGCGCACCGCTGAGATCAGCGCGTCGACGACATCGTCCTCGACAAAATTCGCGAGGTTGCGCGACGAGATCGGCCGCGCAAAGCGGCGCCAGCGGTCCTCGATCTCCTTGTCCTTGGCAAGCGTGTTGGTGATCAGCGCGAAGGTGCGCGCGTTCCTGCCCAGCACCTCGCCGATGTTGTCCGCCGCCTCGCGGCGCACTTCGCCGTCACGGTCGGATAAGAGGTCGAGCGCCTCGGCCTCGGTCAATTCCTGCCCACGAAAGGGAAAGCGCAAATCGGCGATGGTTTCGTCGAACAGCCGGGTCCAGGCGGCGCGCCCGGCGACAGACTTCTCGTGCAATAGTTTCTCGACCTCGTCCGACAATTGGTGCGGGCGAAAGGCGCGGGTGTCGCGCAGCCACGGGCGATAACGGGCGAGCGCCGGGTCGGCCTCCTTCTCGGCAAGCCGGGCGTC
>DATKHX010000458.1:0-2967 GCA_035510075.1 Allostellaceae bacterium | reverse complement strand
TCTGAGAGCACTAGCGACTCAAGTCTGATTACCTCGACTAACTTGGTTTGAGGATCGTCCCGAAGTGGCTGGATGAATCGGTCGGCGCACGCGTGCCCAATACTACCCTGATCCATGCGCCACCCCAGGCCCTCTCCATCGATGAAGGCTATCGGCAATTCGGTCGCGTCGGTCGCAGCTGCTATTCGCAATAATTCTGCTTCAATATCTTTTGTCGCTTAGTGGCGATGGGCAAATTTTTGAAGTGCATCGCAGCCGGAGTCCGGCCAACGATTTCGTTCCTCATTGCTTTGCGGAAGCAGGTTTCCCCTTCAAGTCGCTCGGCCATTCCATGGACATGTGGCAAAATTGGCAGCATTTTTTATCCTGCATAAACCCTTGGGTTTCGTGATTGAAGCAAATAGCCCAATTATACTGAATGCGATTAAGCGTCTGGTTACCTGCACACATTTACTTGGTCGGTCGCCAGACCGCGGCGGCGTACAGCTCCGGGGGGAATTCGGGGGCGATGTCGGCGGTCAGTCGCTGCGCGTGGACGGGAAAGTCGGCGAAGAACAGGTCGCGGCTGATGCGCTGGGTGACGGCGGGCAGGCCACGCTTCATGCTCGGCACGTCGCCGACCGGCACTCCGAAGCTGACAAAGCCGGCCGGGTTCTGGACATGGATGTCCCTCAGATAGGGTGCCGCGCCGGGGCTCTTCTCCAGATATTCGTGCGCGAGGCCGAGATAGGGGTGGGCGGCGAGATACTCGTCCTCCTCGTCCGGCGGCGGCGTGAAGCGGTGGCGCCACAGTAGGATCTCGTTGGCGAAACCGGCGAGCTCAGGGCGGGCGCCGGGGTCGACGAAATAGCCGGTGCCGGCAATCGCGAAATCGAAACTGAATTCGCCGTCGGCCGCCCGTGCTGCGATGCGGCCGTCCGCCTCGCGCGCGGCAATCCAAGGTGCCGCCAAATGCAGGCGGAAATTCGGGTATCTCAGCACCCGCTCGATCGCGTCGGCGGGCGGGGTCGAGCCGGCGCGGCGAAAGCGGATCGCCTGATGCCAGCGCACCGCGTCGGGCAGTTCGGGGTAGTTGTCGTAGACGCCGGGATAGCCGCGCACCCGCGCTACCGGCACCGAGGCCAAAACCGCCCGGCGCGCAAACAGATCGACCGAGGCGGCACCCGCTTCGAGCGCCACCCCCGCCGCGTCAAAGGCTGACGCCGCACCGCCGACGACCGCGACCGCCTTGCCGCGCAGTGCCGCGAAGTCGATGTCGTCCGCCGAGTGGCCATAAAGCTGCGCCGGCAACGCAATCAGCGCCGCCGGGACGAAGGTGCCGCCGCCGCCATCGAACCCGGTGGCGAGGATCACCTTGCGCGCCGTCTCCACACGGGCGGCGCCTGCGATCTCGAAATGCAGCCGGAAATAACCGTCGGCGGGCTCGATGCGGTCGAGGCGAGTGCGGTAGCGCACCGCTATTCCGAGAAAATGCCGGTACCAGGCGAGATACGCGGCCCACGCCTCGCGCGGGATGCGCTCGAAGGCGGCGTAGGCTTCCGCCCCATGCCGCGCCTCGTACCAAGACTGAAAGCTCAGCGCCGCGATGCCGTTTTCGGGGCCGGGCAAAGTCTTTGGCGTGCGCAGCACGTTCATCCGCGCCGCGTTGAGCCAGATGCCGGCCTGCGCTTCATCGGCGGCCATGTCGACGACCGCGACCTTGCCGATCCCGGCGCGGCGCAACGCAAAAGCAAAGGCGCAGCCGCTCTGCCCGCCGCCGACGATCACCACATTGTGGTCGATGCCCGGCCGGTCCGGAACCCAGTTCTGCGGGTCGGGACCGATCAGGCGCAATGCATGACGGGCAGCGGCATCGGGGTCGGGCATCGGGGCTTGTCTCCTCTTGTCCAGCCGATCTTGCCCGGCTGATCCGGGACCGGCCTGGGGCTTGTTGTGTCGGTCGGCGGGCCAATCTATCATCGCGCTACGCGTGTGGAGGAGCCTCGATGGTGCAGCTCGCCGAACTCGATGCCGAGCGCGAAACGCTCGACGCCACCCTCAATTATTTTGTCGACACCAAGGAAATGCCGGTGAGCCTGGTCGGCGCGCCCGGCGAATCCGACAAGCGGGTCGGCGGCGGGGATTCCGAGCCGCACCGCGTCAGCTTGCGCAACGGCCGCCGCCACGCCGCCGAATTCGCGCTCGAAAGGAACGGATTCCGCTTTGTCGATCACCACACGCGGGTCGCCGATTTCTACGACGAGGACGAGATCCGCCGAGTCTACTACCCCGAGATGGAAGCGCTGGTCAAAGCCGAGGCCGGCGCCAGGCGCGTCGTCGTCTTCGACCACACCTTGCGCACCGCCGACGACGAATTGCGCCAGGCCGCCAAAATCCGCGAGGTCGTTCGCCGGGTCCACAACGACTACACCGAATGGTCGGGGCCGCAACGGGTGCGCGACCTGATGGGCGGCGAGGCCGAAGAATTGCTGAGGCATCGCTTTGCGGTCATCCAGACGTGGCGGCCGATCCGCCATCCGGTCGAGAGCTGGCCCTTGGCGATCGCCGATGCGCGCAGCTTGTCGCCCGACGATTTGGTGGTGACCGAGCGCCGCTATCCTGACCGCATCGGCCAGACCTCGGCGATCACCTGGAACCCCGACCATCGCTGGTACTGGTTCCCGCGGATGCGGCCCGACGAAGCCCTGGTGTTCAAGACCTTTGAATCGCTGAAAGACGGCCGCGCCCGCTTTACCGCACACACCGCGTTCGAGGACCCGACAACGCCCGCAAATGCGCGGCCGCGCGAAAGCATCGAGATCCGTACCCTGGCGTTTTTCTGAGTTTGGTTGTTGATTCGGATTCTGTGGGGCATTTTCCATCGTCATTCCCGCGAAAGCGGGAACCCAGGGCCACAGCTTCGTCGCCCGCCCTGGGTCCCCGCTTTCGCGGGGACGACGGACTGAATAAACTGAATAAAGAGCGGGA
>DATKHX010000457.1:0-2243 GCA_035510075.1 Allostellaceae bacterium | reverse complement strand
GAATTCCGCGCCGCTGCGGGCGCGGCTCGGGTTGGAAAGATTGACGGCTCTATAGCTTGCCGGCACGGGGGACACAAGCGCACGTTGCCAGCGCTGTCGTAAGCACACGAGTTGTCCGGGTTAAGTAGCACACAAGTTGTCCGGTTTTTTCTGTCCCCCGGATGGAGGGGCAGATGAGCCGGGCAGCATGGCTACAGGACCGTAGGATGCAGAAGTTTCGCGACGTGTTGAGCCGCTGGGAAGCCGGCGGGCTGTCGATGCTGGAGGCGGGCGAGGTGCTGGGGATGTCGGAGCGGCAGTTTCGGCGCTACCGGGACCGCTATGAGGAGGAAGGGCTTGAAGGGCTGGTGGATCGGCGGCTCGGCAAGCCGTCGCCGAAGCGGGTGCCGGCGGCAGAGGCGTCGCGGATGCTTGAGCTTTACCGGGAGGCCTATCGGGGCTGGAACGTGAAGCACTTCCACGAGCATCTGCGGCGCGAGCATGGTTTCCGCTGGGGCTATACCTGGGTGAAGACGCAGCTTCACACCGCCGGTCTGGTGGAGCGGGCGCGGCGGCGCGGTGGGCATCGACGCAAGCGCGAGCGCAAGCCGTTCGAAGGCATGATGCTGCACCAGGACGGCTCGCGCGCGAGCTGGCTTGCGGGCGCGGCACCGCTTGATCTGATCGCGACCATGGATGACGCGACCAGCACGGTCTATTCGGCGTTTCTGGTCGAGGAGGAAGGCACCGCCTCGACGTTTCGGGCGCTGCTTGAGGTGTTCACCACCAAGGGCTTGCCGTCGAGCCTCTATAGCGACCGCGGCAGCCACTATTTCTACACCCCGCAGGCGGACGGTCCGGTCGACAAGAGCCGGCTGACCCAGGTCGGCCGGGCGCTCAAGCATCTGGGGATCGAGCATATCCCGGCCTATTCGCCGGAAGCCCGCGGCCGCAGCGAGCGCCTGTTCGGCACCCTGCAGGATCGCCTGATCAAGGAACTGGCCAAAGCCGGCATCGCCGAGATCGCTGCCGCCAACGCCTTCATCCGCAACGTCTATCTGCCGGCGCACAATGCCCGTTTTGCCAGGCCTGCAGCGGTGCCGGAGAGCGCCTTCGTGGCCGCCGATCCGGCGCTGCTCGCCGAGACCCTGTGCATCGAGGAGGAGCGCGTGGTGGCGCGCGACAATACCGTCGCCTATGCGGGCCGCCACCTGCAACTGCCCGCCAGCACCGCGCGCGCTCATTACGTCAAGGCCACGGTCAAGGTGCGCGCATATCCCGATGGCACCTTGGCGGTATTCCATGGCCCGCGGCGCATCGCCGGCTACAGCGCCGCAGGCCAGATCGCCGCCGGCCCGACTGCCGCAATCGTGACGCCGGGCTCGCCGCCGTCAAGGCGTGGCCGCCCAGCGCAGGAGCTGGCGGCAGCGCCGGCGCCACGGCCAGCCTTGACCGCGGCTGCGCGCGGCGTCACTCCACAACGGCAGGTCGGGACGGAGAAACGCTCCTCAGGTCGAACAAAGAAACTGACGGCAAACACCGTCGCTGCCGCGCAGGTCTCCGCCTGACCAATCGAACCGAGCCGGCCTGTCCGCCGCTTCCAGTCCGGCCCCACTGCCAAACCCGAAGCGGACATTTCGTGTGATACCAAAACCGGACAACTTGATTAGCTACCGACAGCCGGCGTCCGGATGAAAGCGGGATCGAACCAGACCGCCGGCGGCGTATTGGTCGCGACGCTCCTGCGAGCTGCGGCGGCGGGCCGCTCCGGCCGGAGCGCCGCCGTGGATTTGCGCCGCCAAGTCCAATAATAATTTCGTGCGGACGTGGTTCTCCGAGAGGCAGCCCGCAATGGCGGACTACTATCCCGTTCTGACCCGGGCGGTATCGCGGCTGGCAAGCAATTCCGGCGACGCGCGCCGCGAATTGTACGAGCACGCCCGCCGGTTTCTGGTCGAGCAATTGAGCGGAAAAAAGTCCGACGCGGAGATCATGGATGAGCTGGTCGCGCTGGAGACGGCCATCCGCAGACTGGAGGGGGAGGCGCCGTCTGCCGGCACGCAAGGGCCCGCGGCTCTTCCGCCGGCGCCCGAGCCGCCGCCGCCGGCTCGACTCGAGAAGCCGCCACCGGCTCGACTCGAGGCGCCGCCGGCTCGACTCGAGCAACCGCCGCCGGCTCGACTCGAGAAACCGCCACCGGCTCGGCTCGAGACCAACCGCGCCGTCATCGCCCCCGGCGGCGATATCGGCAGCCGGCGCGAGCA
>DATKHX010000456.1:0-7861 GCA_035510075.1 Allostellaceae bacterium | reverse complement strand
CTCAGCAGCACCTCCTCCCCCTTCCGCCCCCGACATCACCAGCGTAACGATCGAGGACGAGATGAAGCGCTCGTACCTCGATTACGCGATGAGCGTGATCGTGGCGCGCGCATTGCCCGATGTCCGCGACGGGCTGAAGCCGGTCCACCGCCGCATCCTTTATTCGATGAAGGTCAACGGCAACGAGTGGAACCGCGCCTACCGCAAATCGGCGCGCATCGTCGGCGACGTGATCGGCAAATACCATCCGCACGGCGAACTCGCGATCTACGACGCAATGGTCCGCATGGCGCAAGATTTCGCGATGCGCCTGCCGTTGATCGACGGCCAGGGCAATTTCGGCTCGATGGACGGGGATTCGCCGGCGGCCTACCGCTACACCGAGGCGCGCCTCGCCCGCGTCGCCGACCACTTGCTCGACGACCTCGACAACGACACCGTCGATTTCCAGCCGAATTACGACGAGACCGAGCGCGAGCCCAAGGTCTTGCCGGCGGGTTTCCCGAACCTCTTGGTCAACGGCGCCCAGGGGATCGCGGTCGGCATGGCGACCAACATCCCGCCGCACAATCTGGGCGAGGTCATCGATGCCTGTTGCGCCTATCTCGACAATGGTGCCATCACCGTCGAAGAGCTGATGGAATACGTGCCGGCGCCGGATTTCCCGACCGGCGGGCTGATCCTCGGCCGCGCCGGCAGCCACGCCGCCTACAAGACCGGCCGGGGTGCCGTGATTCTACGCGCGAAATCGCATGTCGAGGAGAACCGCAAGGATCGCGAGGCGTTGGTCTTCACCGAGATCCCGTACCAGGTCAACAAGGCGAAGCTGGTCGAGCGCATCGCCGAGATGGTGCGCGAAAAGCTGATCGAGGGCATCGCCGAATTGCGCGACGAGAGCGACCGCGACGGGGTGCGGGTGGTGGTCGACTTGAAGCGCGACGCCGAGCCCGAGATCGTGCTGAACCAGCTTTACCGGCACACCGCGCTGCAGACGAGCTTTGGCGTCAACATGCTGGCGCTGAACGGCGGCCGGCCGGAGCTGCTGACCCTCCGTGACGTGATCGCCGCCTTTGTCGCGTTCCGCGAAGAGGTCATTACCCGGCGCACGAGCTACCTGCTCGGCAAGGCGCGCGAGCGCGCCCACACCTTGCTCGGGCTGTTGATCGCGGTCGCCAATCTCGATGAGATCATCGCCTTGATCCGCGCCGCACCCGATCCGGCGACGGCGCGCGCCGGCCTCGTCGGCCGTGCCTGGCCGGCAGCCGACGTGGCGCCTTTGGTGGCGCTTGTCGGCGAGCCCGGCCGCGGGGTCGCCGAGGACGGCACTTATCGCCTCTCGGACGAGCAGGCGCGGGCGATCCTCGATTTGCGGCTGCAGCGCCTGACCGGGCTCGAACGCGACAAGATCGCCGACGAATTGCGCGGGCTGATCGCCGAGATCGGCGGCTATCTCAAAATCCTGCGGTCGCGCGCGCGGCTGATCGAAGTCTTGCGCGGCGAGTTGCTGGCGATCAGGGAGCGGTTCGCGACGCCGCGCCGCACCCAGATCGAGGATGTCGAGTTCGAGGCCGACATCGAGGCGCTGATCCAACGCGAGCCGATGGTCGTGACCGTCAGCCACGGCGGCTACATCAAGCGCGTGCCGCTCTCGACCTATCGCGCGCAACGCCGCGGCGGGCGCGGGCGCGCCGGGATGGCGATCCGCGAGGAGGATTTCCTCAGCGAGGTCTTCGTTGCCTCGACCCACGCGCCGGTGCTGTTCTTCACCTCGTCCGGCCGCGTTTACAAGCTCAAGGTGCATCGGCTGCCGCTCGGCACGCCGCAGGCGCGCGGCCGGCCGATGGTCAACCTCCTACCCAATCTGGTGCCGGGCGAGCGGATCTCGACCGTCATGCCGTTGCCCGAGGACGAGGAGAGCTGGGCCGAGCTGACCGTCATGTTCGCGACCGCCAACGGCTATGTCCGGCGCAACGCGCTCAGCGATTTCGGCGACGTGCGCGCCAACGGCAAGATCGCGATGAAGTTCGAGGGCGAGGACGCCGACGACCGGCTGATCGCCGTCGCCACCTGCACCGAGGCCGATGACGTGCTGCTCGCCACCCGCAACGGCAAGGCGATCCGCTTTCCGGTCGGCGACGTTCGCGTCTTTACCGGCCGCTCCTCGGTCGGGGTGCGCGGCATCCGGCTGCTCGGCGATGATCTGGTCATCTCGATGTCGATCCTGCGCCACGAGGAGGTGGCCCCCGATCTGCGCAACGCCTATCTGAGCCTGGCCGCCCGACGTCGGCGGCCGCTCGGCGAGGAGGGCGACGCGGCTGGCGAGCTGCCGCCCGAGCCGGACGAGGCGGATGCCGAGCCCGGCGGCGATGAGAGCTCGATCGCGGAGGAGACCTACGCCGATCTGGTGCAGCGCGAGGAGTGCGTGCTGAGCGTGACCGAGAAGGGGTTTGGGGTCCGCACTTCGGCCTACGACTACCGCATCACCGGGCGCGGTGGCCAAGGCATCGACAACATGGATCTGCGGCGGCGCGACGATGCCGTCGTCGCCGTATTCCCGGTCGGCGGCAACGACCAGATCATGCTGGTGACCGATGGTGGGATGGTGATCCGCTGCCCGGTGCACGACATCCGCATCGCCCGCCGGCGCAGCCAGGGTGTCGTGATATTCAAGGTCGGCGACGGCGAGCGGGTCGTCTCGGTGGCGCGGCTGCCTGACGACACCGAGGAAAACGGCGATGCCGCGGCCGAGGATTCTCCCGATAATCAACAAACGAATGAAGGCCGACAGACCGATATGGGGGACCCATGATCCAGCCGCGCGTCGGGATCTATCCCGGCACCTTCGACCCGATTACCAACGGCCATTCGGACATCATCCGCCGCGCGGCCAAGCTGGTCGACCGGCTGGTCATCGGCGTCGCCCGCAACGACGGCAAGGGCCCCTTGTTCGCCACCGACGAGCGCGTCGAGATCGTGCGCGACGAGGTCGCCCACCTTGAAAACGGCGATGCCGAGCGCATCGAGGTGCGCGCCTTCGACACCCTGCTGATGAGCTTTGCAGAGTCGGTCGGAGCCGGAGTGGTCATCCGTGGGCTGCGGGCCGTGTCGGATTTCGAGTACGAATTTCAGATGGCCGCCATAAACGCCCGCCTCAACCCGCAGATCGAGACCGTGTTTCTGATGGCCTCCGACCCATACCAGTCCATCTCGTCGCGCTTCGTCAAGGAAATCGGCGCGCTCGGCGGCGACGTCACGCATTTCGTCAGCCCGCGCGTCGCCACACGCCTGCTCGACCGCTTCGCCAACGGCCGCGCCAAGCCGCGCCGCCGCCTCGTCGGCGGATAATTCGCACGGCTTGATAGGCGGTCGCGAACGAGGGCGCCCTGCCCGGCCTCCCGGCGAAGTATCGACTGCAAAATCAATGGGAGATGGCTGGCGAGCCTCGCGAGGGCAAGCCTGCAGGATTCCCGATGGTCTGTGAGCTGGTTCACAGCGCCGCCGCCCATTTAGGGTTACCCGGTCGTCATCGGACGTTATCTCGTCAGGTGATCGTCATGACCCTATGGAAATCGGTGCTCCTTCGCTGGACCGAGGAAACGGAGGCGGACGAGGTTTGCTCCCTGGCCGTGCTTGAACGCGAACCGCAGGGCGCCAACGCCAATATGCGCCCCGCCAAATGGGCAACCGCGACCTCCGCTTGCGTCGCGGGGCCGCCGTTCTGGCCTCGGCTGCGCGGCTGGTTCACATGCTCGATCCGCCAAATAAGGCGAGACAACGGCTGGCGACCGGGTTATCATGACTAATAGCTGAATTGTCTCGCTAAAGCATGGCGGCCGCGGCATTGGCTCAGCCGATCGTCGCGCTCGTCCCGGCGACACGAACGGCCCTCGGGTTGTTGTTCCCGGTGGGCCGCTGCAGCGTGCAGGGGACTGTCATGATCGGCCCGACTTATCAGGAAAAGCGCCAAATCTTCGAGCGGAACTTTCTGCTGGGCAAGTTGAGCCCAAGCGAAATTGATGCTCTTTTGCGGTATTCGCGGGTCGAGCGCTATCCCGTAGGCGAAGAAATTTTTGCCAAGGGTTCGCCTGGCAACAGCATGATGATCGTGCTGCGGGGTAGAGTTAGAATCAGCTCGATTTCGCTGACCGGTAAGGAAATCGTCCTAAATATCATCACCGCTGGCCAGATCGTTGGCGAAATTGCAACCCTCGACGGCGGCGAACGCAGCGGCGACGCCGTCGCCATGACCGATTGCGAGCTGCTGGTGCTCAATCGTCGCGATTTCATGCCGTTTCTCGAAAATCGCGCCGACATCTGCCTGATGCTGATCAAGATCTTATGCCAGCGCTTGCGGCACACGAGCGAGCAGGTCGAGGATCTGCTGTTCCGCCATCTCGAAGGGCGGATCGCCAAGGCTCTGCTGCAGCTCTCTGAACGTACCGGGCGGCCAGAGGTCGAAGGCCGGCTCCTTGAGCTGCACCTGTCGCAAAGCGAGCTCGGCAACATCGTTGGCAGCTCGCGCGAGAGCGTCAACAAGCAGCTGCAGGCGTGGCAAAGGGCAGGCTTCATCGACCTCGCCAAGGGGTCGATCGTGATCCGCGACCCCGCCGCGCTCGAGCGGCTGATTTAAAGCACGCTCCGCGCGCCGCGCGGCCCAGCCGCCGATCTCGCTTTTCGATCGGAGCCGGCGACCCATATCGGGACGGGCCATTTGCCACGGATTTGGAATAACCGATGCCGATTGGCGCGCCGCCCGCGAGTTGGATCAGGACGACCCGGGCCGGGCTTTATTGCGAGCCGGGCGGTTTCCATATCGATCCACCGCACCCGGTGCCGCGCGCGGTGATCACGCATGGGCACGGCGACCACGCGCGTTCCGGCAACGGGCACGTGCTGGCGACACGCGAAACGATCGCGATCATGCAGGCGCGCTATGGCGAAGCCGCCGGCGCCACCCTGCAGACGCTCGGCTATGACGAAAATTTGACGATCGGCGAAGTTCGGGTCCGGTTGGTGCCGGCCGGTCACGTGCTCGGCAGCGCGCAGATCGTGTTCGAATACCGCGGCAGCCGCGTCGTCGTTTCGGGCGATTACAAACGCCGGGCGGACCCGACCTGCCCGGCGTTCGAGCCGCAGAATTGCGATCTCTTCATCACCGAGGCGACCTTTGGTCTGCCGGTTTTCCGCCATCCGCCGGACGGCCAGGAAATCGACAAGCTGCTGCATTCGCTGAGCTTGTTCCCCGAGCGCTGCCATCTCGTCGGGGTCTATGCGCTCGGCAAATGCCAGCGGGTCCTGGCGTTGCTGCGCCGCGCCGGCTACGAGGAGCCGGTCTATCTGCATGGCGCGCTGATCGGTATGACCGAACTTTACGAGCGGTTCGGCGTGGCGCTCGGGCCGGTGTTGCCGGCGACCGGCATGCCGCGCGGGGCGCTGAAGGGCCGCATCGTGCTGGCGCCGCCGAGTGCTGCCGCCGAGCCGTGGTCGCGGCGCTTGCCCGATCCGCTCGTCGCCCATGCTTCGGGCTGGATGCGGGTGCGCCAGCGTGCCAAGGCGAGCGGGGTCGAGCTTCCGCTGGTCATCTCCGACCATGCCGACTGGGACGAGCTGACGCAAACGCTCGACGACGTCGCCGCCAACGAGATCTGGGTCACCCATGGCCGCGAGGAAGCGCTCGTCCACTACGCGACAAAGCGGGGCTACCGCGCCCGCGCTCTCGCGCTCACCGGCTACGAAGAAGACGAATAGGGCGAATTGGCTTAAGCTCCGAGGAACTCGCGCCAGACGAGAATTGTTGCTGAACCGGACCTTTCAGACCGCGGCTAAGACGGCGGCGCACCCGAGTGACGAAAACCGAGCAGCTCAGCGCAAGTCGATTGGGCATGCCATTGCGGCATGGGTTGCGTTCTTCGCGCGTTATTTGCTTTTCGCCGGGACCGGCGAACCGGCCGAGCTGGCCGCCGGCGGCTTTTGCGCCGCACTTGTCGCCGCCGTCGAGACGGCATTGCGCACCCGCAACGAACGCCCGCTGTATGTGAGCTTGTCGATGCTCTACCCGCTGGTTCCGGCGTCGGGTCGGCTCGTTCTCGATGCTTTTCGTGTCGGCCACGCTTTGCCCGCAGCATTCCGCCTGCCTCCCTGCGGCAGTTTTAGCATGATCGCGGCTTCGCCCGGAGCCGATGCCGGCGGCCCGGCCGGGTGGGCCATAGCGGTCGCGCCGCCTCGCTTGCACCCAATGCCTTTGTCGTCGGCGACGGCCCGGAGCGCGGCCGTCTCGCCGTCCATCAGCTGGTTGCCGGATAGGCGGCGCACCCGATAAATCCTTGGCTCACCGCCCTGCTTCACGGTGCTCTTTACCGAATATCTCGAACAGACCCGCGGGCCCGAAAGCGGCGACGAGGAATGACCCACGCCCCGTTTCTGTTGCCCGTCTGGCTCTTTTCCATCGGTCTCTACGGCGTCATTACCAGCCGTCGTTTTGTGCATCTGATCGGCTGCCTGACCGTGGTGCAATCCGCGACCTACGTCCTGTTGCTTTCGGTCGGCTACCGCACCGGTGCCGGCGCGCCGATCTTTGCCGACTACCCGGTCGGCTCGCCGGCGGTCGACCCCGTGGTGCAGGCACTGGTGCTGACCGACATCGTCGTCGGCGCCACCGTCTCAGCACTGCTGCTCGCACTCGCACTGCAGGTCCACAAGCGCAAGGGCACGCTCGACCCGCGCCGGCTGCGCCCGCTGCGGCCGTGACATGGATACGCTGGCACCGCTGACGGTGGCACTGCCGCTGGTTGTCGCGGCTGTGCTGATTGCCGGTGCTCGCATTTGGCCCTCGCAGTGGCCCGATGCGTTCGCCAGCCTGACCGCCGCGGTGGTGGCGATCATGGCGGTGTTCCTGGCCGGCGGCGCGGAGGCGGGTCCGCGGGTCTATTGCTACGGCGGTTGGAAGCCGCCACCGTTCTCGATGGCGCCGCATGGCAGGCCCCGCCGGTGCCGCCGTCGATTTCCGAGACCCGCGATCGGGCCCCTCATCGGCTTGTCGATAGTATTCGGTGTCGCGGCACTCCAGCTCGGCCGCGCCCATTGCCGAGAGCCTAGTGCGAATTGTCCACCTCGCTGTCGGTTGGATTTTCACCGGGCTCGACCGCCTTCATAATGGCGTCGTCGGCGACTATGTGGCGTGGCTGACCTTTGGTCTCTTGGTGTTTGGCGGCATCCTCGCAACCGGGTGACGTAGTCGGCCACATGGAATGGAAAGGCTGAAAGGGCGAGAAGGGTGAACGCTTTCGCCGCGCTGCTCGACGCGCTGCTGCTGAGCCCGTCGCGCAACGGCAAATTGCGGCTGATGCAGGAATATTTCGCGACCGAGCCCGATCCGGAGCGCGGCTGGGCGTTGGCGGCGTTGACCGGCGAACTTTCCTTTGCCGAGGCCAAGCCCGGCCAGGTCCGCGCGCTTGCCTCCGAGCGGGTCGATCCCGAGCTCTTCGGCTGGTCCTATGATTTTGTCGGAGATCTCGCCGAAACGGTGTCGCTGATCTGGCCAATGCCGTCGCCCGTGCAGCCGCAAACGCCGGTGCCGAGCCTGACCGAGATCGTCGAAACCTTGCATCGCGCGAACCGCGCCGAGGTCGCCCGCCTGCTGGCGCCGTGGCTCGACGCGCTCGACGCGACCGGCCGCTGGGCGCTCTTAAAGCTCGTCACCGGCAGCTTGCGGATCGGCGTATCGGCGCGGCTCGCCAAAACCGCACTCGCCCAATGGGGCGGGGTCTAAATCGATCGCATCGAGGAGGTCTGGCACGGCCTCTCGCCGCCCTACCAGCAGTTGTTCGACTGGCTCGAAGGGCGCCATCCGCCTCCCGAAATC
>DATKHX010000455.1:0-4388 GCA_035510075.1 Allostellaceae bacterium | reverse complement strand
TCGCCGAGGAAGTCATGCCGCGCTGCCGCTAGTGCGCGGTATCCGTTTTGATGCGAGCGGTCAAACCATGAACCCCTCCCGCGGGCTTGATCCGCGGGTCCACGTCTTTGCCCAGCCACATCAAACACGTGGATGGCCGGGTCGAGCCCGGCCAAGGGATCACGGGAGCGACACGATGTGAACGGACGCCGCTCTAGAGCGTAGACGCAAGCGCAAGCCTCATCTTGCCGGGACGGCCGCGCCCGTCCCAGGCTGTCCGGTTCGGCAATCGCGGCAATGCGATGAAGGCGTCGCGCGGGGAATTATTCCGCGGCGGCCTGCAGCGGCGAGTGCGGCTCGGCGAGCACGGCGGCGGCTTCCTTGGCGATCCGCGTGTTTTCGAAGAAACGCGGGTTCTGCGTCCCCCACAACCGCACCGCATTGGCAAAGGTGAAATCGCGGAAATCGTCGTCGCTGAGGAGGCCGTCTTCGACCAGCTCATGGGCTTCCGGCACCGGCATCCGCATGTCGGGGACGTCGAAATGGCCGATGTCGGAGCTGAAGATCGCGTTGATCCGCGCGCCAAACGGGTTGATCTTGCTGAACGCGACGGCGTTCAGCCGGTCGTCGGATTCGCAGCCGAAAAAGTACGGCGTTGCGTAGAGATCGATCCAGTCCTGCTTTTTGGCGATCTCGCAGGCGGCATAGTCGTCATGAACCGGGACGCCGCCATCCACCCGGTCTTCCTCGTGCGCCGGCCAGCCGTCGCGCTTGTCGAGCTCGGCGGCGATGTCGTCATACCCGTACTTGTCGATGTATTGGCGCAACAGCGGGCGGTCGAGCTTGTCCGGGTGCATATAGGCGAGCCCTTTGGCGCCGCGCCGCTCCCAATGCTCGATCAAGTCGGCGAACAATTGGCAGCCCCAGCCGACCCCGCCTTCGAGAAAGCCGAAGCGCAGATCGGGAAAGCGCCGGGTGACGCCGCCGAGAAACAGCGCCTTCGCGACGGCATGGCCGGCGGCGGCGAAGTGGCCGATATGGTTGAAGGTGAAGTTCGACGGCGAATTGCGCAGGCCAAAGCTGCGGCCGCCGGTATGGAAGGTCGGCGCCATCTTCAACTCGCGGCATTTCTGCCAGACCGCGTCGTAATCATGCTGGCTGTCGATGCCGAGCTGGTCGTAGCCGACCGTGAAGCGGGCGAGCGCCGGATCGACGTTCTCGGCGATCTTCAGCCGCCGGGCGACGCCGCTGCCGAACATGCCGACCTTGGCGCCCAATTCATTGGTGACGAATTCGAGCTCGGCGATCGCCTCCTCGGGCGTGTGCATCGGGATGACCGCGGCCGGGGTCAGCCGGTCGCTAAGATCGCGGAAATATTCAGCCGTGACGATGTTGAAGCCGCGGATCACCGCGCGCCGGGTCTCGTCGTCCGGGATGCGCGGAATGCCGAGGCCGGCCGTCGGATAGATGATGCCGAAATCGATCCCGAGCTCGTCGAGCCGGTCATAGAGCATCCTCGGCATCATTGCCGTGGCGCGGTCGCGGGTGTTGGTCGTCTGCCGTCCCCAATAGCCTTCCATCGCGACGCCGCGCTGCTGGCGTTCGGCCATCGATAGGCTCAGCGTGTCGGGAATTCGGCGCTGTTGCGCGAGAAACCCGTCCGCCGATTTGCTGCCCGCGACCTTCCGCATCCGCTCGGCGAAGACCGGGGTGTATTCGATCCAGTGCCCGTCGCCGTCGATGATGGGGTGGCTCAGCCGGGAACGAACCTGCTCGGGGCTCGCATGCGCGCTCATTCTTGTCCTCCTCAAAGCCGGCAGCAGCGCCGTCCGATAGTGACGAGAGAAACCCTAGGCGAGCATCGCGGCCGAGTCAAACCGCGCCCGCACGCGAACAATTGCTATTGCCGCATCGCTCTGCGCGCGAGTGTCGGCGCTTACGAGCGTGCGAAACTGTCCTCGGACGGAAGTGCAGGCGCCTTACCTCACCGCGGTGAATTTCGTGCCGCCTGGATCGCCTGCCACACCCTGAGCGGGGTGGCGGGCATCGTCAGGTCGCGCACGCCGAGCGGTGCTAGCGCGTCGAGGATCGCGCTGATCACGACCGCCAGGGCCGGAGTGCAGCCGCCCTCGCCCCCGGCTTTGATGCCGAACGGGTTGGTCGGCGACAGCACCTCGACAATGCGGACCTCAAAGGACGGCAGATTGTCCGAGCGCGGCATGCCGTAATCCATGAACGAGCCCGACAGTGGCTGTCCCGAGCCGGGGTCGACGGCGCACTCCTCCCACATCGCCTCGCCGACGCCCTGGGCGATGCCGCCATGGCTCTGTCCGTGCACGATCAGCGGATTGATGCAGCGCCCGACATCGTCGACGACCGAATAGCGGGCGATCTCGACCATGCCGGTTTCGGGGTCGACTTCGACCTCACATACCGCGCACCCGTTCGGAAAGACCGGGTCGTGCATTTCGTTGTCGGTGACGACCGCAATCGCACCCTCTGCGCCGAGCCGCGCGCCCTCCCGCGCCAG
This sequence comes from Allostellaceae bacterium, assembly GCA_035510075.1. Classification (GTDB taxonomy): domain Bacteria; phylum Pseudomonadota; class Alphaproteobacteria; order ATCC43930; family CGMCC-115725; genus AP-15. The sequence continues at coordinate 1,879 of DATKHX010000455.1, read as the reverse complement.
CTCGATAAAATCGAAGCTGCGATTGTCGGGCGGTGCCGAAAACCGGCCATCGGCGAAGGTCACCTGATCGGGGCTGGTGTCGAGCAGGCGGCCCGCGACCGCCTTCCCCTTGGCGATCAATTCAGGTGCGGCTTTGGCGAAGAGGGTCGCGGAATGGCGCATCGAACGGCCCGAATGCGAACCGCCGCCGACGCTGACGACATCGGTGTCGCCCATGACGATGTCGACGCTTTCGAACGGCACCGCGAGCACTGCGCCGACGACCTGCGCAAAGCTGGTTTCGTGGCCTTGCCCGCTCGGGCCCGTGCCGATCACGACCTCGACCCGGCCCTGCGGCGTCACCGCGATCTCGCTGCGTTCGCGTGGCGCCCCGATCGAGCTTTCGACGTAATTCGCGAGCCCGAGGCCGAGCAATTTGCCGCGCGCCTCAGCCGCCTGCCGCCGTGCGGCAAAGCCGTCCCAATCGGCGATCCGCATCGCCAGATCCATATTGGCCTCGTAGGTGCCGCTGTCGTATCGGGCGCCGACCGCGTTCGGATAGGGCATCGCCTGCGGCCCGATCAAATTCATCCGGCGCAGCTCGACGCGGTCGATGCCGAGCCGGCGCGCTGCCTCGTCGACCACCCGCTCGATCGCATAGGTGACCTCTGGCCGGCCCGAGCTGCGATAGGCGTTGGTCGGCATCGTGTTGGTAAAGACGGCGCGCGAGCGCAGGGACGCGGCCGCGATGTCGTAGGAGCCGGTGATCAACGCCGAGCCCTTGCCGAGCGGCGACAGCGACGCGCAGCGGGCGCCGACATTGCTGACGTTGTCGGCTCGCAGGCCGAGAAACCGGCCGTCGGCGCGCAACGCCAGCGCCACCCGCGTCAGCAAATCGCGGCCCTGGAAATCTGTCAGAAACACTTCCGATCGGGTCGAGGTGTACTTGACCGGGCGGCCCAGCTTGCGCGACGCCCACAGCACCAGCCCCGACTCGACGTAGAGCCGGTTGCGCGTGCCGAAATTGCCGCCGACATCGAACGACAACACCCGCACCGCTTCGGATGGGACGCCGAGCACCGTCGCGACCTCGGCCTTCTGCCGCACCGCACCACCGCTGCCGGCCCACAGGGCGTAGCGTCCGGTCGCCGTGTCCCAATGCCCGAGAGCGGCGCGCGGCTCCATCGGCACCCCGGTCACGCGCCCGACATGGAACTCCATCTCGACGACATGATCGGCAGCGGCAAAGGCGCGCTCGGTCGCCGCGGCGTCGCCGAACGCGGTATCGACCAGCACGTTGTCCGGCGCCTCGTCCCACACCACAGGGGCGCCCGCGGCCAACGCGTCCCGGGTCTGCGCGATCCACGGCAATTCCTCGTATTCGACCGCGACCGCCTCGGCGCCATCCTGCGCCTGCGCTGCGGTTTCGGCGACGACGATCGCCACCGCCTCGCCGACATGGCGCACTTTGTCTCTCGGCAGCAGCATTTGCGGGCCGATAAAGATCGGGCCGCCGCCGGGGCCGGTCAGTTTCATGTCGTAGCGCGTCTGCGGCACCGGGCTGTGCGGGATCGGCGCCAGCGCGTCGGCGGCGCAGTCCTCACCGGTAAAGACGCCGAGCACGCCCGGCATCGCCCGCCCCCGCCGCGTGTCGATCCGTACGATCCGCGCATGCGGGTGGGACGAGCGCACGATCGCGGCATAAGCCTGCCCCGGCAGGCTGAAATCGTCGCTGAATCGGCCGCGGCCGGTCAAAAGACGCTCATCCTCCTTGCGCCGCAAGGGCTGGCCGATCGCGCCGAGGCTCTTCAGATCGGGAAGCTCGATCGCGTCGTTCATCCTCAGCCCCCGGGTCATAGCTGGCACAGCGCGGGCGCAGTGTAACTCGGCGCCCTCCCGA
>DATKHX010000454.1:0-2482 GCA_035510075.1 Allostellaceae bacterium | reverse complement strand
TATTTCGGGCATGGCGAATGGGAGCCGTTCGCCCCGGGGCTGAAGACGATCGACGACGCCACCGCCATTCGTCGCCGCGTCCTTGTGGCGTTCGAGCAAGCGGAGGACAGCGCCGACGAGACCGAACGCCGCCGGCTGTTGACCTTTCTCGTGATCGGCGGCGGCCCGACCGGGGTGGAGCTCGCCGGCGCCATTGCCGAGCTCGCGCGCGGCGCGCTGGTGCGCGACTTCCGACGAATCGACCCGCGGACCGCGCGCATCCTTCTGGTCGAGGCCGGTCCCCGCATCCTTCCGAGTTTCCCGCCAAAGCTCTCGGCGGTTGCCGAAGCAGCCTTGCGCCGCCTCGGCGTCGAAATCCTGCTTGGGCGCGCCGTGACGCGCTGCGAACCGGACGCGGCACATGTCGGCAATGAACGGATCGAGAGCCGCACCCTGATCTGGGCGGCGGGTGTCGAAGCGTCGCCGGCCGGTCGCTGGCTCGATGCCGAGTGCGACCGCGCCGGGCGGGTTGTCGTGGAGCCCGACCTGACCCTGCCCGGTCATCCCGAAATCTTTGTCGTTGGCGATGCGGCGCGCATCGAAGGCCCTGGCGGACCCCTGCCGGGGCTCGCGGCGGTGGCAAAGCAGGAAGGCGCTTACGTCGCTCGCGTCATCGCGGCGCGGCTCGCGGGGCAGCCGCCGCCCGGACCATTCCGCTATCGGAATTACGGTGCTCTCGCGACAATTGGGCGGCGGGAAGCGGTCGCGGATTTCGGCTGGTTTCGCGTGTGGGGGCGAGCCGGCTGGCTATTGTGGAGTGTCGTCCACATCTATTTTCTGATCGGCTTTCGGCGCCGCCTGATCGTCGCGCTCGAATGGCTGTGGTCGTATCTGACCAACCAGCGCGAAGCGCGGCTGATCACGGGGAGTGGACGCTAGCTAAGCTAGGCTCGTCCCGTTAGCGCCTCGCGCAGCGCCGTCCATTGGGCGAGCTTGGCGGCGAAATCGAGCCGGGCATGGGCGGGGCTCGTCGACGGCATCGCCAGATAGGCGATGCCAGGCTGGCGCGGGAAATGGCGGTCGTAGAGCCGCCGGGCGCCGCTGCCGTTGAACGCGACAGCGCCGATCGAGGGATGCGCGTCGAGCAGCCGGTCGATCGCGTTGGGGACCTCCCCGCGGATCGTCGCATCGGCGCTGGCCTCGCGCTCGCCGACCATGCACACGTCCCACAGCGCCACTCGCTGGGCCGATGCAAAGGCGAGCCTTGCCGCATAGTCGGTCGTCGGCGTCGCATCGAACAATCCGAACAAGATCGGCCAGAAGAGATTGCGCGGATGAGCGTAATATTGCTGCCGGCGCAAGGATTCCTCGCCCGGCAGGGTGCCCAGCACCAGGACCCGCGCCCCCGCGCCGACGATCGGGGGAAAACTGCGCTTCGCCTGAGCTGGGGCGAGCGCGCCGCGGTCGAGCGCGAGCTTGGCGGTCCCCTTATTACCCAACATAGCGGCCGAGGCGGACCGCGGTCTGGCCCTTGCCCGAGCGCCGCGACGGCATGATCAGCACGCAATCGTCGTAGGGCGTGCGCACCTCGCGGCCGTTGTCGTGGCCGATCAGCGTCCCCTTTGGGGTCAAGACCTCGAGCCCGCGGAAGTCGCCGGCGAATTCGAATCGGTCGCGCGTGATCGTGACCGCCTCGGTGACTTCGATGACACGCTGGCGCGGCTGGGTATTGAAATCGGGACCGCCGATGGGTGCCGCGTCATCGCGCGCCACGCTGCCGAGCGCCACCAGAAAACGCAGCATGACATCGGTCGCGACCTCGGCGGTGCGCTGCTGCCAGTGCTGCCCGGCTTCGATCAGCAGCGCTGTCTTAGCCGAGGCGGGGTCGCCGAACGGGCCGTAGTCGCGCATCCGCTTGCCGGCCGCATGCCCGGCGTCGCACATGATCAGCGCGGGAATGCCGACCCGCCGCGCCAGCGCCACCGACCGCTCGAGGGTTCCGGCCAGCATCAGGGGTGCCGTCGCATGTTGCATCGAATGGATGTCGAGGAGGAAATCGGCCTCCTCGACAAACGAGCGCAACGCCCGCGCGCGCGCCAGCTCGGTTGATTGCCGACCGCCGTCGAGTGTCGACTCGTCCCACAGCCGGTTGAAATCCTCGTCGACAAAGCGCGACGCCACCGGGAAGCGAGGGTTGAAGCTGTGATAAGCTGCGACATTGTCGAAGGCGAGGGTCAGCTTGCCCTGGCGCGGCCGCAGCCCGGCGCGGAACAGCCGGTCGAGCGCGATGGCGCCACAGATCTCGTTGCCGTGAGTCAGCGCCGTGACGAGCACATGCGGCCCGGCGACCCCGCTGTCCAAGCTCGTGACGTACTCGACCCCGGTATTGCCGGCGCGGTACGGCTCGATATCGGGCGGGCTCAGCTCGACGGGGTAATTCGGCTCTGGCACGCGGCACTCCCGCTGTCCTGGTTAAGCGAAAGACCCATCTTGCACCCGATCG
>DATKHX010000453.1:0-5806 GCA_035510075.1 Allostellaceae bacterium | reverse complement strand
ACACGGGGCCGCTCGCTTGCGGACCCCGGCGGCTGAGGCTACGGTCGCCGCACCACTTGGCGTCGAGGTTGCGGAGGGAATGTACGCGTTTTTGAACCTCGTCGACACGGTGATCAGGATCTATATCTGGCTGCTGATCATTCAGGCCGTGTTGAGCTGGCTGATCGCCTTTGGCGTCGTCAACCGGCACAACCGCATCGTCGGCACGGTCGAGGATTTTCTGTGGCGCATCACCGAGCCGGCATTGCGCCCGCTGCGGCGCATTCTGCCCAATCTCGGCGGCATCGACATATCGCCGATCATCCTGATATTGCTGTTGTATTTCATTCGCAACCTGATGTTCGAGTATCTTGCCTGAGACCCCGCCGAGCGCGCTGCGCGACGGGGTGCGTGGGGTCCGGTTGACGCCGATCGGCTCGGCGCCTGGCTCGCGACCCTTTCGGGCCGGTGAGGCCGGGGGTCGGGCATGAGCCATGCGCTCGCCTCTCTGGTCGTCGCCGGCATCGCCTTCTGCGGCTCGCACACCCTGTTGTCGAGCACGCGGCTGCGCGGCTCGCTGCGCGACCAGATCGGCGAGCAGGGATATCTCTTCATCTACTCGCTGACCGCTCTCGTCACCTTTGCCTGGTTTGTCGTCGGCTATGCGCGAGCACCGTACATCGCGTTGTGGTCGCCGCCGGCTTGGGCCGCCTATGTGCCGATAGCGGTCATGCCATTGGCGACCTTGTTGCTGGTCGCCGGCTACTCGACGCCGAACCCGACAGCGGTCGGCATGGAGCGATCGGCGCGCGCCGACGACCCCGCACCCGGCATCATGCGGGTGACCCGCCATCCGGTCATGTGGGCGCTCGGGCTGTGGGCAACGAGCCATCTGGCGGCGAACGGCGATCTGTGCTCGGTCTGGTTTTTTGCCGTGATCGCGGGTTTGGCGCTCGGCGGCACGATTTTGATCGACCGTAAAAAGCAGCTGGCGCTCGGCAGCTATTGGCAACGGCTTGCGAGCGTCACCTCGAACGTCCCGTTTGCCGCACTCCTCACCGGCCGCACCCGGCTGCGCTGGCGCGACCTCGGCATATTGCGGCCGCTGGCGGCGTTGCTGCTCTACGTCGTGCTCTATCTTGCCCATCCGATTTTTGCCGGCGTGCCGGTGGTGGTCCCGTAGCCCGCCCGCGGCGGACGCGCCAGGGGCCTTGTCTCGGACCGGGATTGCTTCGCTTCGCTCGCAATCACCCGGTAAATTGTCGTCGTTGCGAGAAGCGGAGTGACGAAGCAATCTCGTCCCGAGGGTTTGAGGATGCCGACCACTGATGCGTCGGGGGGATCGTCGGCCCGTTTTGAGATTTGGAGGATACGCCATGCTGCTGCCGCTCGCCGGACGCCGCCTTTATTACGACCTCGCCGGCCCCGAGGACGGCCCGGCGGTGTGCATCACCCATTCGCTCGCTTCCGACGGCGGCAGCTGGGCCGAGCAGGTGCCGGCACTGCTCGGGGCCGGGTTTCGCGTGCTGCGGCTCGACATGCGCGGGCATGGCGGCAGCGACCCGGTCGCGGGCGACTACACGATGACGACGCTCGCGGGCGACGTGGCGAGCGTGCTCGATGCGCTCGGAATGGCACGGGTGCATTACATCGGGCTGTCGATCGGCGGGATGATCGGCCAGGCCTTTGCGCTCGAGCATGGCGACAAGTTGATCTCGGCGTTGTGGTGCGACACGTTGCCGGCGAGCCCGGCGGGGGCGACCGAGGTATGGGGGCCCCGGATCAAGGCGGTGCGCGCGGCGAATTCGCTGGAGCCGATCGCCGAAGCGAGCATGGACCGCTATCTGAGCCCGGCTTTTCGCGCGAGGAACCCCGGCCGGTGGAAGCAATTGCGCGACACGGTCATCGGCACGACGCCGCAGGGTTATCTCGGCTGCTCGGCGGCGATTGTCGATTTCGATTTCACGGCGCGCCTGCCGTCGCTGCGGCTGCCGGTGCTGGTGGTCTGCGGCGAAGAGGACGCCGGCACGCCTGCGGCTGAAAACCGCCGCCTCGCCGGCCTCGTCCCCGGTGCCCGCTATGAAGAGATCGCCGGCATGCGCCATTTCCCGAACGTCGAAGCCCCCGACGCCTTCAACCCTGTCATGCTCGGCTGGCTCGCCGCCCACCGGAAGGCGGGCTGAGGTAAGCTAGTAATCACGCTTTTTTGTGCCAAGCTGTAGTTTGACGCGTTTTGGACGTTTTCCGGGAGAAGTGTGCAGTATTACGGAGCCTCGCGGACTTCAATGTAGATATTGATGGCTAAGTGGGTGAGGACGACGATGATCCAAAATGTAAACATCGATCGGGCCGCAATAAGGTCAATGGTCGAGGAGCATTGGCGGTCATTCCTCGCCGTGGCCAGGGACAACCCACAAATCGGCAAGGACAGCATTCTGCGCTTTCAGGAACGAATCCGATCGACGGCGTCCTTGATGCAGCCTGACCAGGCTCGAGTGTTTATACAAGCGGTTGAAGAAGAAGGAGAAATTCTTTTCACCGAATATGGTCGTAATCCCGATGATCTTAAGCAGCGCCTCGGATTATCCCCGCGGTTTACAAACCCAGTTGTCACTCATCAGCAGCAGGGATTGGGAGAAATGGTGGTGCGAACGGCTATTCGAGCGACGGTTTGGGAATCTGTTTTTGGGTTATTCCGTTTGTTCCGATAGAAGTCGGAGCAATCATTTTATTGCAGAGATCGCTCATGTATGCGGTGATGTTCGAGTCCGACAACAACGGTAAGCTTCTCATCACCTGCCCCGACTTGCCGGAAGTCACCAGTTTCGGCGCAGACGAGGAGGAAGCAATGCAACGCGCCGTCAATGCGATCGAGGAAGCCCTTGCCACCAGAATCGAACATGACGAGGATATCCCGACCCCGTCTGCGGCAGCGGACCGTCGCAGTACTGTGCCTGGCCCACCCCGGAGGATCCGCTCTCCCATCGCCGCAGGCCTCCCGAGGGCAAATCGACGGATGGTCCGCCTGACGCCGCTCACCAAAGCGAAGGTGGAACTCTATCGCGCGATGCACACCGACGGGATATCGAAGGCAGAGTTGGCGCGCCGCCTTAGTTTGGATGATCGCTCGGTGGATCGGCTGCTCAGGTTAAGCTACCGGTCGAGAATCGAACTCATTGATCATGCGCTCAGAGCGATCGGCAAGCGTCTCGACGTGATCGTGCTAGACGAGGCGTGATGGCTAGGGGTCGCGCCGGGCGGCGAGGCGGAGGCGCAGCGCGGTTAGCTTGATGAAGCCTTCGGCGTCGCGCTGGTCGTAGACCGCGTCCTCCTCGAAGGTGACGTGGGCTTGGCTGTAGAGGCTTTTTGACGATTTGCGGCCGACGACCGTGGCCGAGCCTTTGTAAAGCTTTAACCGGACGGTGCCCTCGACGTTTTCCTGGCTTTGATCGATCAAAGCCTGCAGCATCCGGCGTTCCGGGGAGAACCAGAAGCCGTTGTAGATCAGCTCGGCATAGCGCGGCATCAACTCGTCCTTCAGGTGTGCCGCACCGCGGTCGAGGGTCAGGCTCTCGATGCCGCGATGCGCCGCCAATAGGATCGTGCCGCCGGGGGTCTCGTAGACGCCCCGCGATTTCATGCCGACAAAGCGGTTCTCGACCAGGTCGAGCCGGCCGATCCCGTGCCGGCCGCCGAGCTTGTTGAGCCGCGTCAGGAGCGCCGCCGGGGACAGGCGCTCGCCGTCGGCCGCGACCGGGTCGCCCCGCTCGAACGCGATTTCGATATATTGAGGCGTGTCGGGGGCGGCCTCCGGGGCGACGGTGCGGCTGAAAACGAACTCCTCGGGCTCGGCCCACGGGTCCTCCAGCACTTTGCCCTCGGCCGAGACGTGCAGCAGATTGGCGTCGACCGAAAACGGCGCCTCGCCGCGCTTGTCGCGGGCAATCGGGATCTGGTGCCGGTCGGCGTAGTCGAGGAGGCGGGTGCGGGAGGTCAAATCCCATTCGCGCCAAGGGGCGATGACCTTGATGTCGGGGGCGAGCGCGTAATAGCCGAGCTCGAAGCGGACCTGGTCGTTGCCCTTGCCGGTCGCACCATGGGCCACGGCGTCGGCGCCGACCTCGCGCGCGATCTCGATCTGGCGCTTGGCGATCAGCGGCCGCGCGATCGAGGTGCCGAGCAGATAGGCGCCTTCGTAGAGCGCGTTGGCGCGGAACATCGGAAAGACGAAATCGCGCACGAACTCCTCGCGTAGATCGTCGACGAAGATCTCCGCCGCACCCAGCAGCTCCGCCTTACGGCGCGCCGGCTCCAGCTCCTCGCCTTGGCCCAAATCGGCGGTGAAGGTGACGACCTCGCAGCGATAGGTTTCCTGCAGCCAGCGCAGGATCACCGAGGTGTCGAGCCCGCCCGAATAGGCGAGCACCACTTTCTTGACCGCGTCCGCCATTAGCCGCCCTCGCTCAGCCGATGGCGTCGCCTAATCGAAATTGCCGGCCGCGGCAACGGGTTCGGGAGTAGGAATGCAGACCCGGCGTTCGATGAAATCGATCGCGGCCTCCAGGGCGCCGAACCGGGCCAGGTTTTCGTGGCTGGCCTCGGGTGAGAACCAGCCCTCCTTTGGCGCCGTCGCGGCGGCGAGCAGGGCGCGGCCATGGCGGGCCGGCACGACCATGTCGCGCTCGCCATGCAACACCAAGAGCGGGGCGGCGACACGGCCGATGCGGGACAACGAGTCGAAGCGGTCGCGCACCAGCAGCACTGCCGGGACAAACGGGTAATGGCGTTGCGCGGCGTCGGCGACGCTGGTGAAGGGTGCTTCGAGGATGAGGGCGGCGACCTTATGCCGCGCGGCCAGGTGGACGGCGACGCCCGAGCCGAGAGACTCGCCCCACAGCACGATTTCGTCCGACTTGATCCCCGAATCGGCAAGAAAGTCGAGCGCGGCCTCGCCATCCGCGAAGAGCCCGGCTTCGCAAGGCCAACCCGGATTGCCGGCATAGCCGCGATATTCCGCGAGCAGCACCCCAAAGCCGTCACGGGCAAGACGGCGCAGGCGTTCGGCGCGATAGCCGATATGGCCGCCGTTGCCATGGAAATAAGCGACGACCGGCCGTCCGGTGCGCGGCGGGAGGTACCACGAGAACAACGTCAGGCCGTCGTCCGTCCTAAGCTCGATCTCGCACACCCCGGACATCGCGAGATCGGCCAGCGCCGGCCGCGTCGGACCCGGGTGATAAAGCAGCCGGCGTTGCAGCAAAAAGAGGCCAGCCACGATGCCGCCATAGGCGGCGACCGCATCGACAAAAATCGGGTGAAACACGAAACCGACCTCAAACTGCAACAATCCATGGATGCGGCAACGCTATAGCATCGCGGGCGTGGCCAACGGATCGAAAAGCGCGCTTCCGCTTCGCTCTTTATCGGCAGCCGTCCCCCCCATGGCGCCGCCGAAGAATTCGGTTGTGGGCCAAGGCGGAGCTGGCGGAAAAAATCCTGCTCGGAGAGGCCGTGGATCGGTGAATGCCCCTGACCCCCGCCCTCTCCCCGCGAGCGGGAGAGGGAGGGACCCGCGCAGCGGGAGGGTGAGGGGGCAGCGCGCGACGGGTCCCCGGTAGCCTTGGCGAGCACAACCGCTCAACCGGATCGCCTTGGGCTCGACCTGTGGGCCTTCAGCTCACGGACTGGTGCCGCGTAGCATCTACGTCTTTTCTCGGCCGCCCGTGCCGTTAGCCAATGACAGCATTTTGCAGAAATTCTTCATTCGGAGAGTGCGAGCCGGAACTGCGGCAATGTGATGTCGTCGTTCAACTTCTCGAAGACGACC
>DATKHX010000452.1:0-6879 GCA_035510075.1 Allostellaceae bacterium | reverse complement strand
GTTCATCAGGTCGCCGGGGCCGGTATGCGGGATGTCGCGCACGACCGAGGACACGTCGACGACGCGGTCGCCCTTTACCACGCCCAGCTTGTAGTCATCGAAATACACCAATTTCATGGTCAGCCTCCGTTATTCGACGGGTACGAAGATGCAGTTGCGGATTTTGCCGTCGAGCGCCTTCGACAAATGCCCCTTGCCGGTCGTGTCCTCGACCAGGACCACCTCGCCGGCACCGATCTTACGGGCTTCGCCGTCGCTCGCGGTGATCTCCACGCCGGCGTCGAGGTTGATGATGTATTGGCGACGCGGGGCCGGGTGCCAATCGAGATCGTAGGTCGGCGGCACCTCGCGGAAGATGATGCCGCTGGCGGGCAGACGCTTCGACAGCTTGCCTCCGGGGGTCTCCTCGACCCATTCGATCTGGATGTCGCGCCAATGCGACTGGCCGTTGGCGTCGGCATAGAGATTGTGGACTCGCATCGCGCACCTCCCCTCAATTGGCTGGCGGCGCGCATACTAACGGCGGAGCGAACCCCGGCGCCAGTCCTCTCGATGCGGGCTTGCCGCGGCTCAGGCGCGCTGGGCCGCCGAAGAGGGAGGGGGGCGGGCCCCCAGGCTGCGCATGCCCGGCTTCAGCCGCAACGCCGGGCGCTCGATCACATGCCACGACACAAAGGCAAGAGCCGCGGTCGCGGGCACGGCCAGCGCGAACACCTGCCACCACAGGGCACGGCCCCCGAGCGCCCAGATCACCCCTTCCTCGACCGGCCATCCATAAATGTACAGTCCATAGGACAAATCGCCGAACCGCGCCGCCGGGATGACGGGGAGGCTCGGATTGAGCGCGAGCCACAACGCCAGATAGCAGCCGAATAATGGGAACAGCGGGATGAACTGGCGCAACGGCACGCTGAGGACGAGGCCGGCAAGGGCGAGGACTGCCACGCGGCCGTCGAAGATGCGGGTCGCGCGCAATTCGTAAAGAATCATGCCGACCGCGAAGAACGCGAGCAGCCAGCCCCATCCGCCAAGAACATCGAGCGTCTGGTTGAACTGCAGACAGGCGAGGCCGAGCGCCAGCAGCCCCAGCATGACAGGCAAGCTCAGCAGCCGCAGCACGCCGAGGCCCAGCACCATGACGTACATCATGAACTCGAAGCGCAGCGTCCACATCGAGCCGTTGATCTCGAGCCCGACCGGGTTGTTGACGAACATGACCCCGGGCAATTCGTGGACGGTTTGATCGAGCAAGGTGCTGCCGACCACGTAACGGTAGGGAGCCGGCTGATTGAAATAGGCGCCCGGCTCCAGGGTCGTGACAACAGGCGCCAGTACAAACGCCGACAACAGGGCGGCGACAAACAGGCCGGGAAAAATGCGCAAAGCGCGCTTTGCCAGAAAGCGCAGCGGGTCGCCGGTTTGCTCGAAGCTCTGCGTCACCAGAAAGCCGCTGATCGCAAAGAACACGAAGACGCCGCACAGGCCGAGGATCGACTGGTTGCCGGTCAGCCGGATCAGCCATTCGTTTTTCTGGGTGCCGTCGGCGATCAGGAACGCGTGCGAAAACATCACCGTCACCGCGGCGACGAGGCGCAGCGCGTCGAAATTGTTATGTCGTGACCGGCTCTGCTCGCCGGAAGCGCTGTTCACGACCCGAACAGGCGGGCGACGCGCTCGCGGTGCCAGGTGGCGTCGCCGAAGGCCACTTCGCAAGCCTTGGCGCGCTTGAAATAAAGCTGCAGATCGTGCTCCCAGGTCATGCCGATGCCACCATGCAATTGGATACCGGCGCCGGCGATCTTGCGCGCCATGTCGGAGGCGGCGGCCTTGGCCATCGACACCGCGAGTGCGGCGTCGGGCTGGGCCTCGTCGCATGCCCAGGCCGCGTAATAGGTCAAGGATTTGGCGTTCTCGATCGCGACCAGCATGTCGGCGGCCTGATGCTTGACCCCCTGATAACTGCCGATCGGCTTGCCGAAGGCGACGCGCAATTTCGCGTATTCGACGGTCATATCGAGCACCTGCTGTGCTGAGCCGCACATCTCGGCGCAGAGCGCCACGGTCGCCCGCATCACGACCCGCGACAGCGGCGCCCAACCTTGATGCCGTTCGCCGAGCAGGGCTGCGCCCGGCAACGCAACATTGTCGAGCCGGACCTCACAGAGTTTGCGGGTTTCGTCGATCGTCGGCATCAGCCTGACGGTGAGCCCGGGGGTGTCCTTCGGCACCAGGAAGAGGCTGACCCCGTCCTCCATCGTGCTGCCGTCGCGGGTGCGCGCGGCGACAACCAGGATGTCGGCGAGATGCGCGTCGCCAACAAAGAGCTTGGCGCCGGAGAGGGTGAAGCCGCCGCCTGTCTCGCGCGCCGGCAAGGCGACGCCGGCGGCGTCCCAGCGCAATGCCGGCTCGGTCCACGCGAGCGCCGCCTTCTTCTCGCCGGCGGCGATCCGCGGCAGCCATTCGCGGCGCTGCTCCGGCGACCCGGCCTCGGCGATCGCCGCCCCGCCGAGCAATACCGTCGACAGGAACGGCCCCGGCATGACCCGACGCCCCATTTCCTCCATCAGCACGACGAGATCGACGAGCCCGAGCCCGCTGCCGCCCTCTTCCTCCGGATAGACGATGCCGAGCCAGCCCTGTTCGGCCAGTTGGCGCCAGAATTCGCCGGTGACCGCCGCCGGCTCGGCCATGCGAGCGCGCACAAAGCGGCTGTCGCACTCGGCGTCGAGGAACTTCCGCGCGGTCTCGCGCAACAGCTCCTGCTCCTCGCTAAACCCTATGTCCATCGCTTCAGGCCCGTCGCTCGCCACCCCGCACCCTAACCCTCTCCCCGCAGGCGGGGCGAGGGGATATCCCGCCTGCTCCCTCTCCCCGCTGGCGGGGGGAGGGCCGGGGTGAGGGGCATCCCCTGGTCGCGATGACGGAAAGTTCATCGGCTCACCCCTTGGGCAGTCCCAGCACGCGCTCGCCGATGATGTTGCGCTGGATTTCGCTGGTGCCGCCGGCGATCGTGTATTGGCGCGCGCCGAGCACGCGATGGTGCCAGCGCGCGGCGTCGGGCACCGCCTCGGTCGGGGCGTCGACCGTGGCGTAGGGGCCGAGCAGGGTCGACGAGAAATCGGCGATCCGCAGCGCCAGCTCCGAGCCGAACAATTTGAGGATCGACCCCTCGGGTCCCGGCGGCTCGCCGCGCAGCCGGCGCGTCAGCCCGCGCAGCCGCGTCACCTGCAACGCCTTCACATCGATCGCGAGCTGCGCCAATTGCTGGCGGATGTGGCTGTCGTTCCACGCCGGCTCCTGCCGGTTCGGGAATTGCTTCGCCAGCTCGGCGAGGCGCGCGATTTGTGCGGCATGGTCGCGGCCGCCCGCACCGCTGCGCTCGAACATCAAGGTCGTGATCGCGACCCTCCAGCCTTCGTTTAGCTCGCCGACCAAATTCTCCTTCGGCACCGCCACGTCTTCGAAAAAGACTTCGTTGAAATGCCGGTGGCCGTTCAGCAGGACGAGCGGGCGCACCGTGATGCCCGGCGTCGTCATGTCGACCAAGAGATAGCTGATGCCGTGGTGCTTGGGTGCCTCGGGGTCGGTGCGCACCAACAAAAAGCACCAATCGGCGAAATGCGCGCCGGAGGTCCACACCTTCTGGCCGTTGACGACGAAATGGTCGCCGGCATCGACCGCACGAGTTCTGAGGCTCGCCAGGTCGCCGCCGGCGCCGGGTTCGGAGAAGCCCTGGCACCAGCGCTCCTCGCCGGCGAGGATGCGCGGCAAATGGCGCCGTTTCTGCGCCTCGGTGCCGCATTGGATCAGGGTCGGGCCGAGCAGGTTGATCGCGCTCGCCCCCGGCAGGATCGGCGCGCGGGCGCGGAAGTATTCCTCGTCGAAAATGACCTGCTGCATAAAGCCGGCGCCGCGCCCGCCATATTCCTCGGGCCAGGAAATCCCGACCCAGCCGGCGGCGTGCATCTTCTTTTGCCAGGCGACGCGCTTCTCGAGGGTTTCGCGGTCGGGGGCGACGCGCTGGTCGGCGGCATCGTCGACGCAGATCTCCGGCGGCAGGTTCGCTTCGAGCCAGTGGCGGAATTCGGCGCGGAACGCGGCATGCTCCGGGCTGTCGGCAAAATCCATGGCTGCACCTCCCCACGCCGCCAAATTCGACAGAAACGCTTTTGTCTCAGCGCATTATCGGGCATTTCATGATGGTTCGCGGAATTCGTTGGGGCAAGAAAAAAGGGGCCGACCTGGCGACGGCCATGGCCCACGCTAAAACTTTGCGGCAACAGCCGGCGCAAGCGTATGATCGCCGCGGGATTTGATCCGAGGGAGGAGATCATGGCAGCAACCAATGTTTACGCCGGCGCGGCGCAGTCGATGGGCGGGACGATGGGCGGCGTCTTTCGCCAGACCGTCGGCGATGGCGGCTGGCGGCACCTGACCAACGGCTTGCCGGAAGGGGCTGAAGTCCACGCCATCACGGTGCATCCGGAACATCCGGACACGGTATATCTCGGCACGACCAAGGGCACCTTTCGCAGCGCCAATCGCGGCGATCGCTGGGAGCGCCTGAGCCTCCCCGACCCGGAGGCCGACATCTGGTCGGTCTGTATCCACCCGAAGAACCCGCGCGTCGTCTATGCCGGCGCCACCCCGCCCGCGGTCTATCGCAGCGAGGATGGCGGCGACACCTGGCGCAAAATGGCGGATCCGGGATTGCCCAACCGGGTCATCATGGCGTTTGCGTGCCGGGTCATGCGGCTCGATGTCGACCCGAACTCGCCCGACGACGTTTATGCGACGCTCGAAGCCAACGGAGCGATGCGCAGCCGCGACCGCGGCGAGAGCTGGGAAGACTGCACCGCCGATTTGATCCGGTTTTGCGAGCAGCCGAAATACCGGAGCCGTATCGGCAGCCAGACCGAGATCGAGGGCATGCTCGACGGGCACGCGCTGGCGTGCAGTGCGGCCGCCCCCGGCACCGTGTTCCTGGCGAACCGCATGGGCCTGTTCCGCAGCAACGACAAGGGCCAGAGCTGGCAGGACATGGAGATCAGCCGCTTCTCGCCGTTGACCTACGGCCGCGACATCCGCGTGTCGCCGCACGATCCGAAGGTTCTCTATGCCTGCCTCAGCCCGGCGGCGCGCAGCACCGACGGGGCGATCTATCGCAGCGACGATGTCGGCCAGAGCTGGAAGCGCTTCGACCACGGGATCAAGGCCGAGGCGACGATGATGGGGGTCACGGTGCACCCGAAGGACCCAAACCAGGTCTATGGCGTCTCGCGCTTTGGGCAGGTGTTCGGGACCCAGGACGGCGGCAAGAGCTGGAGCGAGACCCGGCTCCCCGAGGGCGTGCGCGACGTTTACGCCGTCGCCTGCGGTTGAATCGTCAGCTGCTGTAACCGTCATGCCCGGCCTTTGTGCCGGGCATCCACGGAAATTCGCTCGGCCCCAAAGCTGCTCGTGGATGGCCGGGACGAGCCCGGCCATGACCGAAGCGCCGCTGGTTTTCGGAAACGCTGGCGCCGCAACGAGTAATGGGAGGACGCCGATGGTCGAAGAGGCGAGCCATAACACCATGAAGCAGAAGCTCGCAGCAGGCGAACTGGTGCGGGTGCCGGGCCATGGCGGGGAGTGGATGAGCCGGGTGCTCGACGGCGGCGCCCAAGGTGTCATCGTTCCGGATGTCGAAAGCCGCGCGCAGGCCGAGGCGGTCGTGCGCCATTGCCGGTTTCCGCCACTGGGGAAACGCTCGGTCATGGGGCTCGGGCCGGCGTTCGGCTATCGCGCGCTGCCGCTCGGCGAGTTCAACACCCGGCTCAACGCCGAGACCGCGGTCGTCGTGATGCTCGAGACCGCGGCCGGCATCGACAACGCCGACGCGATCGCCGCGGTGCCGGGGGTCGACGTATTGCTGATCGGCTCGGGCGACCTGACGACCGACTACGGCATCCCGGGCCAGGTCGACCATCCGCGGCTGCGCGAGGCCTACGAGCGCGTGGCGCAGGCGTGCCGGACGCACGGCAAGGCGCTGGGCGTCGGCGGCATCCGCCACAATGTCGCGCTACAGGGCGAGCTCGTCCGCCTCGGCGCACGCTTTGTAATCGCCGGGACCGACGTCAACTACGTGCTCGCCGGCGCGCGGGCGGACACGACGGCATTGCGCGCGATCCCGCTCGGGTGACGAGCGCCCGCCCGGCCGCGATCGGCGACCTCTTCGCCGGCGCCGGGCCGGACGAAGCCAGCGAGCGGCTGGCCGAGGGGGCGGTGCTGCTGCCCGGCTTCGCGCGGCCGGAAGTGGCGGCCCTGGTCAGCGCAGTAAGCGGGATCGCCGAAATCGCCCCGTTCCGCCACATGATCACGCCGGGCGGGTATCGCATGTCGGTGGCGATGACGAGTTGCGGCGCGGCAGGCTGGGTCACCGACCGCAGCGGCTACCGCTATTCGCCGGCAGATCCCGAGACCGGGCGGCCGTGGCCGGCGATGCCCGCGATTTTCCGGTCGATGGCGGCGCGCGCGGCGGCGGCCGGCGGGTTTGACGGGTTCTTGCCCGACGCCTGCCTGATCAACCGCTACCAGCCCGGGGCAAAGCTGTCGCTGCATCGCGACGAGGACGAGCGCGATATGACGGCGCCGGTCGTGTCGGTGTCGCTCGGCTTGCCCGCCACCTTTCTGTGGGGCGGCCTCAGCCGCAAGGACCGGCTCGTTCGGGTTCGTCTCGAAAGCGGCGACGTCGTGGTGTGGGGCGGCCCCGCCCGCCTCGTCTATCACGGCATCGCCCCGCTCGCCGAAGGCGAGCACCCGCTGACCGGGCGCATTCGGATCAATTTGACCTTTCGCAGGGCACTGTGACTATCAAGCGCGTGAGCTGCTGGGCCGCGG
>DATKHX010000451.1:0-2402 GCA_035510075.1 Allostellaceae bacterium | reverse complement strand
CCGGCCGGGTCGTAGAGGTCGATCTCGAGCCACACGAGGTCGAGCGGCTCCAAGGCCCGCGCCAATCTGATGTAGCCGTCGATCTTGTAGTTGAAATTGGTGTCGAGGTGCAGCCCGACATCGGGGCCGGCGCCGCGCCGGAACGCCTCCAATTGCGCCACCGCGGCGGCTGCGATCTGACGGTCGGCGTTGAGCTCGGGAAAGCCCGGCGAGTTGCCGGTGCCGGGGCCGTACATATAGGGCTCGCCCCGGTCGAAGCGGATCAGGTTGGTCTTGAGCCCCTTGAAACCCTTCTTTCTGACCTCCTCGCCAAGCGACACGATGTCGTCGAGCGATCGCACCGGCGCGACCCCGGCCCACTCGCGGATCCGATCGGCGTGGCGCGCGCGGTAGGTGCCGCAATGCGACCAGTAGAGCTGCAGCCGGTCGCGCACCGGGCCGCCCAGCATCTCGTAGACCGGCACGCCCAATGCCTTGGCCTTGATGTCGACGAGCGCGTTTTCGATTGCCGCGATCGCCATCTGGTTGATCCCGCCCGCGGCCTGCCTTGTCGCGGCATAGAGCAAGGTGCTGATCGCCTCGACCGGGCGCGGGTCGCGGCCAATCAGAAAGCGCTCGGCGAGCTTGTGGATGACGCCGGTCAGCCCTTGCGCGCCGTAGCCCTCCATGTATTCCGACCAGCCGGTAATACCCTCGTCGGTGGTGATCTTCAGAAACGAATTGACCCGCCAGCCGGCGTCGCAATGCAAGTCTTCGACCGTGACGATCTTCATCGCGCTTCCTCCCCCCGAAATGGGTCGCGAAATTATTTGCCGCGGCCGTGATCATGCGCCGATCGCCGAACGTTGGCCAGACCGGGTGGCGGCGCGAAAACCGCGTCTGGAACCGCTCAATACGGCCGGCCATCGCGGTGGACGAAAAGCCGCGTCCCGTCAGGCGCCAAAGCGCGGCCGATGTCGTCGTCGGGATAGATGACGGTGTCGCCGGGGTTCCGATCGCCGATTTCGAGGTAGACGACCTCGTCCATCGTCCGGTTCAGCAGATGGTGGGCGTTGCCGTCGCCGGCCTTGAACCCGGCGCACATGCCCGGGCGCAGCATGCTCTCGCCGGCGTTCGTCACCAGCACCGGCTCGCCTTCGAGGATGTAGATGAACTCGTCCTCGCGGGTATGGGTATGGCGCAGCGCTGACATGCCGCCGGGCGGCAGCCGGGTCAGGTTGACCCCGAAATTGGTCAGGCCGAAGAGATCGCCGAGCGGCCGCCGTACCCGCCCGGCGACCCGGGTCGCAAAGGGCTCGGGGTAGCCGCGGCCGGGCCGTGCGGCCGGCGCCGCCGCCGCCTCGATTGCTTGGGGTTGCGTTTTCTCGGTCATCGCTGCTCCTCCGATTGCCTGCCTATCGCCTCGCGGGTTAAGTTAACTCGGCGAGCGATAGCCTGGAAATCCTGGACGAATGCCTTTTTCGCACGACACGCTCACGATCCGCTTCGCCGTGCCCGAGGATGCGGGCTTGGTGCTGCGGTTGATCCGCGAGCTTGCCGCCTTTGAAAAGGCGCCGGAGGCCGTCGTCGCGAGCGAGGCCGACCTGCGCCGATACGGCTTTGGGCCGGACCGGCAGTTCGAGGCGGTCCTCGCATTTCTGGACGGCGCGCCGGCCGGCTTCGCCCTCTTCCATCCGCGCTTCTCGACCTGGCTCGGCCGGCCGGGGATGTATCTCGAAGACCTTTACGTCACCCAAGCGGCGCGCGGGCTCGGTGTCGGGCGCGGGCTGATGGCGCGGCTCGCGGCAATCGCGGTCGAGCGCGGCTGGGGCCGGATCGACTTTCAGGTGCTCGAGTGGAACCCGGCCCGCGATTTTTATCGCCGCCTCGGAATGGAGCATCTCGGCGAATGGCTGCGCTATGGCGCCGGTAGCGAAGCCCTCCGCCGCCTCGCCGCCGAGGACCGTAGCTGAACCAGCGTCCGGCTACCAAAGCACCGGGATCTTGTAGTCGGAAAACACCTTGTCGATCGTCACCATGTGACAGTGTTCGGCCAGCGCCTGAGCAATCATGATCCGGTCTCAAGGATCGCGGTGCGGCCCTGGAAGAGCTGCGGCGGCAAGCGCGTGGTCGAGCGAGATCGGCAAGATCCCGACACCTTCCCGCAACAGTCTATTTGATAGGATCTCGGGCAACGGCGGGAGCCGCCTTAGGTTCTGCTTGTACGCGATCTCGTAACCCACAGCAGCGCTGACAACGAGCTGGTTTGACAGATCCGCAAGTGCCGTCCGCGCCGCAATCGCGAGCCGCGGATCATCGGAGAACCACCACAAGACCGTGTGCGTATCGAGTAGCAGCCTCACGGTTTTTCGGGGGGTGGTCGCGTGATGCCAAAATCGTCGGTGAATTTGCCTTCCGCGGCG
>DATKHX010000450.1:0-4107 GCA_035510075.1 Allostellaceae bacterium | reverse complement strand
GGCGGATTCGGCTCGACCGGCGTCGAGGCCGCTTGTCCGGCTAGGCCAACAGCGCGAAACTCATCTCCATGACCCCCTGAACTTTGGGCGAGGGCGGCCAGCGGACATGGTGCGGCTGACCAAAAAGCTCCTGTTTGCGATCGAGGCGGTGGTCGACATCGCTTATAACGGCGGGCCGATACCGGTGCGCTCGGCGGAAATCACCGCGCGGCAAGGCATCCCGCGGCGCTACCTCGAACCGGTGTTGCAGGAGCTGGTGCGCCATGGGATCCTGGTCGGCATCCGCGGCCCCTCCGGCGGCTATCGGCTGGCGCGGGAGCGGCGCCGCATCAGCCTTGGCGACATCGTGCGCACCGTGCGGGCCCTGGAGACCGCCGAAGACCCGATCAGCGATCCGGCGGGCAGCGCCCTCGGCCATCAGGTCGTCCGGCCATTATGGCTCGAATTGCAGGAAGAGATGATGCAGCGGCTGGATTCGCTGACGCTCGACGATTTGTGCACCCGCGCGCATCAGAGCGGGATCGCCGGCCGCACCACCGAATTCACCGATTTCGAGATTTGAGGTTTGCCCGGCCGGAACCTACATAAATCACGCACGCACTCTGGGAGAGGAGTCTGATGGACACCGCCAGCACGACTAAATCGCAAAGCGCGGAGTTCCGCGGCCGCGTCTACGACAGCATCACCGAGACGATCGGGGCGACCCCGCTCGTCCGCATTCATCGGATGGCGAAGCAGGCCGGGGTCAAGGCCGATATCCTGGCTAAGTGCGAGTTCTTCAACCCGCTTGCCTCGGTCAAGGACCGCATCGGCGTGTCGATGATCGATGCCGCCGAAGCCGCGGGCCGGATCAAGCCCGGAACCGTGCTGGTCGAGCCGACTTCGGGCAATACCGGGATCGCACTCGCCTTCGTCTGCGCCGCCCGAGGATATCGCCTGATCCTGACGATGCCCGACAGCATGTCGGTCGAGCGCCGCAAGATGCTGCTGCTGCTCGGCGCCGAGCTCGAGCTGACCCCGGCGGCGCAGGGCATGAAGGGTGCGATCGGCAAGGCCGAGGAGATCGCCAGGTCGCTGCCCGACGCGTTTATCCCGCAGCAATTCCAGAACCCCGCCAACCCCGAGATCCACCGCCGCACCACCGCCGAAGAGATCTGGAAAGATACCGATGGCAAGGTCGATGTCGTGGTCAGCGGCATCGGCACCGGCGGCACCCTGACCGGCGTCGGGTCGGTGTTGAAGCCGCGCAAGCCCGGGCTCAAGATGATCGCGGTCGAGCCCGAGGACAGCGCGGTGCTGTCCGGCGGCACGCCGGGCCCGCACCGCATCCAGGGTCTCGGCGCCGGCTTTATCCCCGACATCCTCGACACCAAGCTGATCGACGAGGTCGTCCGTATCGGCAACGACACCGCGATGCGCGCGGCGCGCGAGGCGGCGAGGCTCGAAGCGCTCGCGGTGGGCATCTCGTCGGGCGCTGCGCTTGCCGCCGCGCTCGAGATCGGCGCACGGCCCGACATGGCCGGCAAGACGATCGTCACGGTGCTGCCCGACCACGCCGAGCGCTATCTGTCGACGGCGTTGTTCGAAGGGCTGTGAGGCGCGCGTGGAGCTCAGCGAGGACCAATTTCGCCGCTACGCCCGCCATCTGATCCTGGACGAGGTTGGCGAAGAGGGGCAGGAGCGGCTGCTGCGGTCGCGGGTGCTGGTGGTCGGCGCCGGGGGGCTCGGCTCGCCGCTGCTGCTCTACCTGGCGGCAGCCGGGGTCGGGACGATCGGCGTCGCCGACGACGACCGGGTCGACATCACCAATTTGCAGCGACAGATCGTCCATGCGACCCGCAATGTCGGGGCACCCAAGGTCGAGAGCGCGCGTGAGACGCTCGCCGCGATCAACCCCGATGTGCGGGTCGAAATCCATCCATTCCGGCTCGATGCCGAGAATGCCGAGGCGGTGATCGCGGGCTACGACCTCGTCGCCGACGGCAGCGACAATTTCGTGACGCGCTATCTGTTGACCGATCTCTGCTGTCGCCTCGAAAAGCCGTTGGTGGCGGCCGCCCTGTCGCCGTTCGAGGGCCAATTGTCGACCTTCCGGCCGTATCGCGGCGCCGGGCACCCGTGCTACCGCTGTCTGTTCCGCGATCCACCGCCGCCCGATCTCGTGCCGCGCTGCGAGGAGGCCGGCATCCTCGGCGCCGTCGCCGGCGTGCTCGGGACTTTGCAGGCGGTCGAGGTATTGAAGGAATTGCTGGGGCTCGGCGACAGCCTCGACGGCACCTTGCTGCTCTACGAGGCATTGCGCGCCCGTTTCCATTCGATCCGGATCGCCAAGGACCCGGAATGCCCGACCTGCAGCGAGCACACCGTGGCTTCGTTGCCTTAAGCGGGTTGTGATCGGGAAACCGGGTGGACGGGCTTGCTGTGGGCCTTGGAACCACGGAGATGCGCTGCGGCCCTTTACGCCGCCTTTATTTAGCCGGTGCGCGATCGGCATCGCTTCTTTATTTGCGACTGCAATAATCTTGCGCAAGAGTTCGGGTGCAAGGCAGTTGCGATGCAAAGCGGGGCAGCCAGGCAGCCTTTTAACGACGATGTTCGGCATTCCCATTTCGAACGGGATGCGGCTGAAAGGGCCGATATCGCCGTTGCCGTCGCGCACCTGACGGCGCGGGCGGTGATGGCTGTCGCCGGTCCGTTGTTCTGGACTGCGCTGGTGGTCGGCTTCGTCGCGGGCGTGCGCGGCGTCGGTTTCTGACCCTGATTGGCCGCAAGGCTATGCCGTGGCGAGGATCGAGCGTATCGGGATCGACACAATGGGCCTGCTCTTGCAAATCGTCCATGATCGTGCGGGCTCCTGGACCGTCCACGGTCTGCCGACGCGGCCGATAGCGCAGCTGGCGAGCCTCTCAGAGGGCATCGACTACGCGCGCAGGGAATGCGCCGAAGCGCCGGCGACGATCGAGCTTTTAATCGGCGACTTTTACGCAGTCATTCACCAGGAGCAAGGTTGGCCGCGCGAAGTCCTGTCCCCCGGCATCGAGCAACCTTCCTTGGAGCTTCTGGGCGCGCAGGTCAAAGACCGACCGATCTCAATCCGGTTTCGCGACTGGTTCCGGCGCTGGGGTTGATACGGCCAGCCGACCGAGGCTTTTTAGCAGCCTCAAAACCAGCGCTGCAATCACCGCCGGCGATGCGGGTGCGACGCGGCTCCCCGACTTTACGCAGATTTAATGCAATAGTGCTTAAAGTCATATCGTAATCTAACGCCCGCGAGCCGATTGTTTGGACGCTCGAAAGAGCGGCCGGAGTAACAGCAATGGCAGTACGAATATGGTTAGATTTGCGCCGCGGGCGATAGTTACGCTGCACCATTTCGAGGTTGCCAAAAACGAGCGAGGTTATTGGGTGGCTTCGGAGCAGGAGGGGCTCGTCGGCGGTGTGTTCCGCACCCAGAAGGATGCCCTTCGGTTCGCATTGTTCGAAGCTGGAGGAGACCGGGCCTGCGTTCGGCTCGTCGCGAGAACCGGCAGCAAATCCGGGTCGAGCTCTCGGACAGCAGGACGGCAACGACTAAATGGGGGTGTCGTCGGGCGGCAAGCGTAGGGGCACAACGGAGCGCACCCGCTGTCGCGAGGTGACAGGCCAGCCAGGGCGTCTCGCGATCTTTATGGCTCGCTTATGTCCGCGGGCAATATCGCCCCTCGAATCTTTATGTACGAGCGTGCATCTCTTGCGTCTAAGCCAATCCTGCCGTGTTCGGCGTCGCATCGGCGTTCGAGACCGGGTCAAGGCATAGGCAAGCAGATGTGAGTGACGTAGCGGCATTTTTGGCGGCGGCGCCAGCGACACGGAAATCGTTGGCAACACGGACTTCACCAAACGCCTTAGAGGCTCCTTGCCATGCTGGATGTTGCGATGATGGCGTACGGCGTCGGGTTTTTCGCCGCCGCGATCCTTTATGTGCTCGCCTGCGAGAAGATGTGAGGCGGAGATGCTGCTCGACTACGTCCTTGGCGGGGTCGTCACGATCGTAATCGTAATCTATCTCGTCTACGCGCTGATCAACCCCGAGCGGTTCTAGGAGAAGCGCGATGACAGCCAACGGAT
>DATKHX010000449.1:0-6591 GCA_035510075.1 Allostellaceae bacterium | reverse complement strand
GGCAGCGCGCCAAGTCCACCCGATTTAGGGCGAATATTTACGGTTTGTTGTTGCGGCCGTGGCATAATCCGATAAGTACTGTTTGGCTGCCGGTTTCGGCAGCGGCGGGTGCTGTCGCTTGTGGTGGCGAGACGCAGTCGCCCGCGCCGGCCGGCGTAGCGCAAGGATTATTTGGGGCCCTCCCGCCCGAATTTGGAACTCGCAATGCGACCTTGGATTATCGTGGCGTCAGGCGCTGTTGTGGCACTTGCCGCGGCGGCTGCGCTGGTGCGGCCCGAGCTGACCTCGACGCCGCACGCCGCCTTTGTGCCGAGCCTGGTGCCGCTGCTGCCGACGCTAGGGGTGACCGCGCTTGCCGTTTACGCGCTCTGCGCGGTCTTGTTGACATCGGGGGATCTGATCGCCGGGGCCTTGCGCCTGCGCCGGCATCTCGACCGCAACCCTCCCCATCACGGGCCGGCGCGGCCTGCTTGGACGGCGGCGTTTGAGGGGAGTGGGCTCCAGCGGCTGATCCCGCCGCCGGCTGCGGCGCAGCCGAGACGGGCGCCGGTCGATGGCATGGTCGTGCTGCAGGGCCGGTTTCAACCGAGAGAGGCAAGGCGCGAGGTCGCGCGGCTCTGCTACATCGGCGCGGCGCGCACGCATTTCTTCAGCGCGCTGATCGTCTTAGCGGCCGGCGTGGTGCTGGGTGCGGCGCAGCAGCACGGGCCGCTGCCGATAATGCCCGGGCCGATCCCGACCGTACCCGCGGCCTTGGCCCTCGCCGGGCTGGTGTTGCTCGCCATCCTCGCCCGGATCGCGGTCGACGTCACCGCCGAGCCGCTGGTCGAAATGATCTCCCGCTTGCCGGCCGAGCCGACCGAAGCAGGGCTACTGCGCCGTGCGACCGAACTGCTCGAAATCGGGATAACCGACAACCCGGCCCAAGCCGCGTCGAGCACCGCCACGGCGCCGCCGGTCGCGGAACGGCTCGCTACTGTTCTCGAGCAAGGGCACCGCGCTTTGTTCGATGCGATCGAGCGCCTATCGACGACGACCGCCGGGCTCGCGACCACCACGACCTCGTCGATCGAAGCTCTCGAAGCCGCCTTTCGCACCACCGAGCTTCGCCAGCAGGCGACGGTGCGAAACACCGCTGCCGAAACCGGGGCGATGGCCGATCTGCGCGATGCCGTATCGGCGCTGACCGGGGTTCTGGAGAGCGTGCGCCGTGGGCCTGGCAGCGCCAGCGCCGAGACTGCGGCCGATGCCGGCGCGGACAGCTCGCGTAGAGACCGCGAGCCCGACCTCGCGCAGGAGCTGCACAAGCTGCTGCAGGAGATCGAAACGGCACCCTAGCCCGGATTTCTCACACAGATAGGTGCATCGGCCCGCCAGAACTTGCGGAAGTAGCAATCCTCCGTGGCCGCAACCACCGCGAGCAATCACGCCATTCCCACAAATCGTCTAAGTAGTGTGAGAAATCCGGGCTAGTGGAGCAATTCTGGCAAATCACAGCCAAAACTTCGTCACACCGGCCCACGGGGCCGAATATTGGCCGGCCCGAGGACAGGTGTGGATAGCCCCGCTGGCGAGGATTTTGGCCGTTTTCTGCATAGAAGACCGCTTGCGGTCATGTGTCCGGCCTGTCGGCGCGGCGCCTGGCCGCTGGCCTTGATGGGTTCCGTGGATCGAAGTCAGGCTCGCGAGGTCGCGTTGCCACATGTCCTCGGGCAGGTTTTGCTCGATGCGCGGCGATGATGCGATTTGTGGCAGGCTTTTCAGCACCCTGCTAGTGGTGCTAACCTGACGCTTGGACCGGACGCCGCCACGCCGGGATTGCTTTGCTGCGCTCGCAATGACACTGCCAGGTTGTCGTGGCGAGGAGCGCAGCGACGAAGCAGTCCCGCTGAAACGACCGGCGGCGGGAATCATTTGTCTAGGTTTGACCACAAAAGAGGCACCTCGCCGATCGGTTCCGCGGAAGCGTCGGACGCGGCAGAGACCCGCCCGCGATGAGCGCCCTTATTGCCGCGCTTCGCGGATCGCGCGCCACAGGCGCTCGGGGGTGGCGGGCATTTCGACATGGCGGATGCCGAGCGGGGAGAGCGCGTCGACGAGGGCGTTGCCGACCGCCGGCAGCGCGCCGACATTGCCGGCTTCGCCTGCACCCTTGACGCCGAGCGGGTTGGTCTTGGTCGGCACCGGATTGCTTTGGCAATCGATCGCCGAGAGATCGACGGCGCGCGGCATTGCGTAATCCATGAACGACCCGGTCAGCAGCTGGCCCGAAGCGAGGTCGAAGCGGATGTCCTCCATCAGCACCTGGCCGACGCCTTGCGCGATGCCGCCGCAGATCTGGCCTTCCAGCAACAGCGGGTTCATCACGGTGCCGACGTCGTCGACGACGCTGTAGCGCAGGATGTCGACGGCGCCGGTCTCCCGGTCGATTTCGAGCTCGCAGATGTGGCAGCCGTTGGGGAAATTCTGCTCCTTGCAGCTGAACGTCGCGCCGGCGATCAGGCCCAGATCCATCTCTTCGGGCAGATTCTGCGGGTTCAGCGATTCCCTGGCGACCTCGCCGACCGAGAGGGTCCGGTTGGAGCGCGGCGTCGAGAACAGGCCGTCGGCGAAGTTGACCTCGTCCTCACCGGCGCCGAGGATCCGCGAAGCGACCGCCTTCGCCTTGGTGACGATCTTCTCGGTCGCGAGGTGGACCGCCGAGCCGCCGAGCGCCGCCGAACGCGAGCCTCCGGTCCCTTCGCCGATCGCCACCTTTTCGGTGTCGCCCTGCACATAATGCACCTGGTCCGGGTCGATGCCGAGCCGGTCGCACAAGAGCTGCTTGTAAACCGTCTCGTGCCCCTGGCCTTGGGTGATCGAGCCCGTCAGCAGCGTGACCGTGCCGCTGCGGTCAAAGCGGATCTCAGCCGCCTCGAAGCCGCCCGCCGCGGCGCGTTCGATCGTGTTGGAGAGCCCCAATCCGCGCAATTTGCCGCGCCCGAGCGCCTCGGCGCGGCGCCCCGCGAACCCTTCGGCATCGGCGAGCCGCAGCGCCATGTCGAGGGTCTTTTCAAACTCGCCGCAGTCGTAGGTAAAGGTCAGGCCCGATTTGAACGGCATCGCCTCGGGCGGGATCGTATTGCGCCGGCGCAGCTCCACCGGATCGATGCCAAGCTCGGCGGCCGCCTCGTCGACCATCCGCTCGATAACGTAGCCCGCCTCCGGCCGCCCGTTGCCGCGATAGGCCCGCATCGGGTTGGTGTGGGTGTAGACGGCGGTGACGTCGGCATGCACTGCGGGCGTGCGATAGACGCCCGCTAAGGTCCCCAGATTGGCGACAAAGGCATTCGAGCCCGCCTGGGGATAGGCGCCGACCGCCGCAATCGTCTTGACCCTGAGGCCCAGAAAATGACCGTCTCGATCGAGCGCCAGCTCGGCCTCGGTGACATTGTCGCGCGCCTGGGCATCGCCCAGGAAAGCCTCCGAACGGGTGCTCGTCCATTTGACGGGGCGCCCCACGAGCTTCGAGGCGAGCAACACCAGCGCTACCTCGTTGTAGATCGCCGACTTCATGCCAAAGCTGCCGCCGATGTCGCCGGCGACGACTCGCACCCGGCTCTCCGGCACCCGCAGGATATGCGAGAGCTCGGTGCGATAGGCGTGGGTGCGCTGCAACGTCGTGTAGATCGTGTAGCGGCCCTCGGCAGCGTTGTAGTCGCCGATCGAGCCGCGCGGCTCCATTGTGGCGGCGGTCACCCGGTTGATGACGAACTTTCGCTTGACGGCATGCGCGGCGCGGGCGAAGGCCGCGTCGGTCGCGCCTTTGTCGCCTTCGAGATAGACAAAGGAGATATTGTCGGCGGCCTCGTCCCACACCAGCGGCCTGCCGGGCTTCACCGCATCCTCGGTCGAGACCACCGCCGGCAGCGGATCATAGTCGACCATGATCAGTTCGGCGGCGTCGGCGGCCTGGTGGCGGGTCTCGGCGACGACAAACGCGACGTAGTCGCCGACCCAGCGGACGCGATCTTTGACCAGCGCCGGAAATCGCGGCCGATAGGCGGGGGAGCCGTCGCGCCGTCTATTGCCGGTGGCGGACGGCAGGTCGCCCCAGCCCGATTTCTCCCAATCGGCGCCGGTCAACACCGCCAGCACGCCTGGTGCGGCTTGTGCCGCCGCCGTGTCGATCAAGCGGATGCGGGCATGCGCGTGGGGTGAGCGCAGCACATGGCCATAGACCATGCGCGGCAGCACCATATCGTCGACATAGCGCCCGCCACCGCGCAGCAGCCGCGGGTCTTCGAAGCGCGGCACCGCCTGCCCCAACGCAAATTCACCCATCCTTGCCTCCGCTCGGTTGTCGACACGCCTATTTTGCCGGGATCACCCAAACGGGCGAGCTTCGGCTCCTCCACCTCATCGGAACGGGTTGACGATGGCCACTCCTTCGACCTCTTGGCCGTGGCTCATGTCCTCGGAATAGAGCATGCGGCAGCCGAGCGCTCGGGCGGCAGCAATAATCGCGCTGTCCCAGTATGACAAACCGTGGGCCGTCTTGATCTCCAACGCGCCGGTCAGGATCGAGAGGGTGATGTCCTGCACCTTGAAGCGTGTCCATGTTGCGATCAGACCGGACGCGATCTTATGCGGCACCGGGTCTGGCCGTGTTGGCCGAGTAGCCTGTACATAGAATTCCTGAAGCACCTGGACCGACAGTGCCCCGTCGTCACGGTCCAGCAAGGCGATGGCACGCTCGCGCTTGGCTGCTTCCCCCAAATCGCGGCTGATCGAATAGAGCAGGATATTGGTATCGAGAAAATGAGGCACGCTTACAAGCCGCGGTCATGAACACTAGTCCGGGGCAATCTGTCGGACCCGCGAAAAGCAGTAATGCGCTCACGCAGCGCTCTTTCCTGACGCTTTAGCCGCTCGGCTTCGCTTTCGCCCGAGCCGAGCTCCTGCAGGAAGCGCTTCACCAACGCCGAGACGGAGGTGTCCTGCTGCGCCGCGATCATGCGCGCGCGGCGGTAGGTTTCCTCATCGAGTGATACTGTGATGTTTTTCATGTTTTCACATATGACCCACTCGACGGTATCGTCAAGGATGGCGCTCACACCGCCATCCACCCGCCGTCGACATTGTAGGCGGCGCCGGTCACATAGCTCGCGCGCTCGGAGCACAGCCACACGACCATCTCGGCGATCTCTTCTGGGCTGCCCATGCGTTTGACCGGAACCTGCGCCAGAATCGCCTCGCCGCGGCGGCGCATCGTCTCCTCGGTCATCCGGGTCTTGATATAGCCCGGACACACCGCGTTCACCCGGATGCCGGCTTCGGCATATTCGATCGCGGCGGTCTTGGTCAGCCCGACGACAGCGTGCTTGGCGGCGACATAGGCGCTCGAAGTCGGAAGACCGGCAAGCCCGGCGATCGAGGCGGTATTGACGATCGCACCCCCGCCCTGCGCCTGCATCTGGACGAGCTCGTGCTTCATGCACAGCCAAACGCCCTTCAAATTGACCGCGATCATCCGGTCGAAGGCTTCCTCGGACCAGTCGGCGGTCTTCTTGCCGGCGGCGTCGACCTGCCAGCCGGCGATACCGGCATTGTTGAAGGCGCAATCGAGCCGGCCGTAGGCGGTAACAGCGCCGGCGGTTATCGCCTGCACCTGCGCGTCACTCGTCACGTCGCCCGCGAGCGATATCGCCTGGCCGCCGGCGGCGTTGATCAGCGTCACGGTTTCGCGCGCCGCCTCCGCGGCGACATCGGCGACCGCGACTCGCGCCCCTTCGCGGGCAAATGCGAGTGCTGCCGCGCGCCCGATCCCGCCGCCACCGCCGGTGATCAGCGCCGATTTTCCGTCGAGCAATCCGGCCATCTGTTCTTTCCCCTTCGTTCGAGACGCCAACATAGCCCTGCGGAGAGGCAGCCGGTATCGTGACATGCAGGAGGGGCAGCGGGATGGCGGCGTGATGAGTGTGTCGGAGGACGGTGTGGGGCGTGCAGCCGCTTGGTTGAAGGGTTGGGATTCACATGGCTTTCACCGCACCGGCACCGTCGGCGACGAGGCCGGTGCGGCATGGCTGGCGGCGGAGGCGGCAAAGCTCGGCGTGACACCCACGGCGGAGGAATTTGCGCTCCACCGGCTCGATCCGATCGCCGCTTATCTCGAGATCGGGCCGTCGCGCATTGCAGCGGTGCCGGTGTTCGACGCGCCCGCGACCGGCGCCGGCGGAGTCAGCGGCAGGCTCGGGCTGGCCGGCTCGACGGCGGCGATCGGGGTGGTCGAGCTTTCGCCGCATGCGGTCTACGGGCCGCAATACGAAGAGCTGCGCGGCGGGGCCCGGCACGAGGCTCTTGTCATTGTCTGCAAGGGAATGCGGCCTGGGCTGGGGCTACTGAACGCCGAGCGGTTCTGCACCCCTTACGGGGCGCCCGCAATTCATGTCGGCAGCGAAGCGCGCGAGGTCGTGTTCGCGGCAGCCGCGCGGGGAGCCGACGCGCGGCTCGTCGCCGAAAGCCGGCGCACGCCGGCACGGGCACCCAACGTCGTCGTCACGATCCCCGGCCGTGAGCCGCAGCGAGCGCCGGTCGTGGTGATGACCCCGC
>DATKHX010000448.1:0-19530 GCA_035510075.1 Allostellaceae bacterium | reverse complement strand
GATTATCCTGGCCTGTCGGCGAATTTCAGCGGCGACGGCTTTGCCGATATGCGGTTCACCGTCAAGGCGCTGCCCGCCGCCGAGTTCGACGCCTGGGTCGCGCGGGTGCGCGGCTCGGGGTCTGCACTCGACATTCCGGCCTATGCCGCATTGGCGAAGCCGAGCCAAGCCGTGCCGCCGACGACCTATCGCTCGGTCGACCCGACGCTGTTCGAGCGAATCATCGACCAGACGGCGCTCGATTCCAAAAAGGCAGGCGCCGACAGGGCCTGGCATGCGCCGGCGCGGCAGGCAGGAGGCTGAGATGCTCGGCAAGCTGAGCTGGGCGGCGATCCCGTTCTACCAACCTCTGCCGCTATACGCGATGGGGGTGGTCGGCATCGTGATTCTGGCCGTGCTCGGGCTCGTCACCGTAAAGGGAGGGTGGCCCTATCTGTGGCGTGAGTGGCTGACCAGCGTCGACCACAAGCGAATCGGCGTCATGTATTTGATTCTGGCGCTGGTCATGCTGTTGCGCGGCTTCTCCGACGCGATCATGATGCGCTCGCAGCAGGCGGTCGCGATCGGCGGCGCCCAGGGCTACCTCCCGCCCGATCACTACGACCAGATCTTTTCCTCGCACGGCACGATCATGATCTTTTTCGTGGCGATGCCGTTCGTCATAGGATTGATGAACTTTGTCGTGCCATTGCAGCTCGGCGTGCGCGACGTGGCCTTCCCCGTGCTCAACTCGGTCAGCTTCTGGCTGACGGCATCGGGTGCGCTGCTGATCAACGCGTCGCTCGTCATCGGCAGTTTCGCCCGCACCGGCTGGATGGGCTATCCGCCGCTGTCCGAGCTCGCCTATTCGCCCGATGTCGGGGTCGACTATTACCTGTGGCTGTTGCAGATCTCGGGCATCGGCACCTTGTTCGCCGGCATCAACATGGTCACCACGATCCTCAAATTGCGCGCCCCGGGGATGACCTATTTCCGCATGCCGGTATTCTGCTGGAGTGCTTTGACATCAAGCATATTGATTGTTGTCGCCTTTCCGATCCTGACGGCGACCTTCGCGATGCTGCTTCTCGATCGTTATGTAGGCATGCACTTCTTCACCAATGATGCCGGCGGCAACATGATGATGTATGTCAACCTGTTTTGGGCATGGGGGCATCCCGAAGTCTACATCCTTATCCTGCCGGCGTTCGGCGTCTTTTCCGAAGTGATCGCGACGTTTTCCGGCAAGCCGCTGTTCAGCTATCGCTCGATGGTTTACGCCCTTTTGGCAATCTGCGTCCTCTCTTTCATGGTTTGGCTGCATCATTTCTTTACAATGGGCGCGAGCGCCGATGTCAACGCCTTCTTCGGCATCATGTCGATGATCATCGGGGTGCCGACCGGCGTCAAAGTCTTCAACTGGCTGTTCACCTTGTTCGGTGGTCGGGTCGTGTTCAGGACTCCGCTCCTGTTTGCGATCGGCTTTATGGTCACCTTTGTCATCGGCGGCATGACGGGCATTCTGTTGGCGGTACCGCCGGTCGACTTCGTGCTCCACAACAGCGTCTTCCTCGTCGCCCATTTCCATAACGTCATAATCGGCGGCGTGATTTTCGGC
This sequence comes from Allostellaceae bacterium, assembly GCA_035510075.1. Classification (GTDB taxonomy): domain Bacteria; phylum Pseudomonadota; class Alphaproteobacteria; order ATCC43930; family CGMCC-115725; genus AP-15. Next base: position 17,933 of record DATKHX010000448.1, on the reverse strand, counting down.
GCGTTGGCGGGCTACAATTACTGGTTCCCGAAGGCCTTCGGCTTTACCCTCGACGAAAGGTGGGGTAAGGCGAGCTTCTGGTGCTGGCTCGTTGGCTTCTATCTCGCCTTCACCCCGCTCTATGCCCTGGGCCTGATGGGGATGACACGGCGCCTCCAGCACATTGCCGACCCGAGCTGGCGGCCGTTGCTGCTGGTGGCGGAGGCCGGCGCGATCGTCATTTTCCTCGGCATCCTCTGCCAGATTGCGCAGCTCTACGTCAGCATCCGCACGCGCGAAAGCCGCCGCGACCTGACCGGCGACCCGTGGAACGGTCGAACCTTGGAGTGGGCGACCTCGTCGCCGCCGCCGGCCTACAACTTCGCGGTGCTGCCGAGGGTCGAGACGACCGACGCCTTCTGGGAGATGAAGCGGAGGGGGCTGACCGCGGCCGAACCCGTCTATGAAACCATCGAGATGCCGCGCAACAGCCCGATCGGGATCGTTATCGCCTTCTTTGCGGTGATGACCGGCTTTGCGCTGATCTGGCAGATCTGGTGGATAGCGATCCTCGGCCTCCTCGCCATCGCAGTCACCGTCATGGTGTTCGGCTGGAGCGAGAACCGCGAGCGCGAAATCCCGGCCAACGAGATGGCGCGAATGGAACGGGTCCGGCTAGGCCTCGGGCGGCCGGCATGACGATAGCAACGCTCGACGCGGTTCCCACCGAGCTCGTTTCCGGGCGGGGCGGCGGCGGGCCGGCCCCGACGCGGACCGTCGTCGCCTACGGGTTCTGGATCTTCATCCTCAGCGACATCACCATGTTTTCGGGCCTGTTCGCCGCCTACGCGGTGCTGTCGGGCCGCACCGCCGGCGGACCGACCGGGAGTGAACTGTTCAATCTGCGCCACGTCTTTATCGAGACCATGTGCCTGCTGGTTTCGAGCTACACCTGCGGGCTCGGGGCGTTGTCCGCCGAACGGCGGCAACGGGGCCGCTACTTGGTCTTCGCCGCGTTCACGTTCGTGCTCGGGGCGGCTTTCCTCTTCGTCGAGATCTCGGAATTTGCCGGCATGGTGGGCAACGGCGCCGGACCCTCGCGCAGCGCCTTTTTGTCGGCGTTCTTCACTTTGGTGGGCATGCACGGCGCGCACGTCACCACCGGCCTCGTCTGGCTCGTCTATATGGTGGCGCAGGTCGTCGCCAAAGGCTGGCGGCCCCACGTGCTGCGACGCCTGTTGTGCTTCAGCCTGTTCTGGCACGCGCTGGACATCATCTGGGTCGGGGTGATCACGGTGGTTTACCTGATGGGAGCCCGCTGATGGATGGTGATGACAGCGCGTTCGCCGACCGGGCGCCGGGTGTCGAGCAGCAAGAGTCGAGGGCCAACTTTCTATCGTACACGGTGGGGCTCGGGCTTGCCATCCTGTTGACGATCGCCTCGTTTGTCGTGTCGCAAACGAATTTGCTGTGGGCCCCGGGCGTATCGGTCGGGCTCGTCGTGCTCGCCTTCGCGCAGATCGGCGTCCACCTCGTCTTCTTTCTGCATCTGGGCAGCGGCCCCGATCACACGAACAATATTCTTGCCCTGGCTTTCGGCGTGCTGATCGTCTTTCTCGTTATCGCCGGTTCGGTCTGGATCATCGCCAACCTCAACGCCAACATGATGCCCATGCCGCACTGACAGCGGCACAAACCGCCGACCACCCTCGGTGCCGCGATGCTCGACGCCCTTGCTGATTTTGAGAAGCTCGGCGAATGACACCTTAGGGTCGCCGCGCCTGGTGTCCTGCGAAAAGGATTGGCGCGAAAGGTGCGGCAGAAGCCTTTTCGTCTCCTGCCGCATCAAGGTGGATGCCGAGTTCTGATTCTTCTCGCTAACCTCGGGTGACCGCCGCCTCGGGCTTGAGCGAGGCGCGGATTTCCTCCTCGGTCGGCCACCATTCGGGGCGTTCGATCTCGGTGACGCGGTCGCGGATCATGTTGCGCGGCGCCTGCACCTTGTAGAGGCGGCGGGCATTGGCGCCAAGGAACTTGGCCTGATCCTCGACCCCCAGCTTATACTTCTGCATCGTCTCGATCGCCCGCCATACGTCGTCGCCATCATGATGATAGACATCGGAGGACCAGCACAGGATGTCGCCGTAAAACTCCGGCAGGCGCGCCGGCGGCGCCTCGTCGCCCTCAAAACCGGTCATGCAATGCTCGAAAAAGGTCTCGCTGGGCAGGCGCTTCAACGGCGGCAATTGCCGCTCGTTGCGGTAGAGCCGGTAGGCCTTGTCGCATTCGTCGACGAGGAAGCTCAGCCAGGTCGATGACGCCTCGAACACCGCGGCGTTGATTTTCGGGTGCCGCTCGAAGAAGCCGGACATCAGCACCATTGTTACCCATAGTGCGGCTTCCGCCTGGAAATTCTGCACATTCGACAAAAATGAGTGCGGCAGGCCGGCGGTCGCGATCGTGCGCCGGATCAATTCTGCCCCGGAATATTGCTCGCTGTAGCCGCCCGGCTTTGAGCTGCCGAAGGCCGGGAACGGGTGCATGCCGTAGACCATGCCGGTCTCCTCGAGCGCATCCCACACCGGTTCGTATTTTGGCTGTATCGGGTAATTGCCCATCGCATCCATCGGGCGGACCAGCGCCACGCGGCAACCCAATGCCGCTACCCGTCGGATCTCCTCGACCGCGTAATCGGGATGCTGCATCGGAATGAGGGCGGCAAAGAACAGCCGTTCCGGATCGGCGAGCGTGTAGTCGTAGGCCCACTCGTTGTAGGCGCGACAGAACGCCTTGGCGCCGAGCGCGTCCTCCAGCCAGGGATAGATATCGATCTCGGTCGGAATGATCATGACCTGGTCGATGCCCTGGATGTCCATGTCTCTGAGGCGCGGCTTCGGCTCGTAGGAGCCGGCATGATCGAGATAGGCGACCTGCTCTTGGGTCAGCGCCGTCTTGGGGTTGAGGTTGCGCACGTTGAGGGCGCGCTGGATGTCGTGCTTGACCCCGGGGCCGGCATTGGTGATGACCCGCATCGTGCCGGGAATGCCACCCTTGCGCGGTGAGCCTAGCCCGATGCCGGCGCGGCCGTTGACGATCAAGAGGCGGCTCTCGGCGTCCCACCAGATCGTCCGCTTCAGGGCATCGAGCTCGTCGCGGGTCAGGAAATCCTTGGCACGCTCCCATATTAGCGGCGGCTCGGTGACGTGCGCGTCGCAGTCGAAAGTGGCAAAATTTTTGGTCATCGGCGCGAAATGTTGAACCGGCATGATATCTCTCCTCACCCGATGGTGATGCGCGATGCGCTAGTCTTCGAGCCAGCCCGGCGGCGCGGTCACCGCACCGTGGCGGGCGAGAATGGCGTCAATCTCCGCCATGTCGGCGTTGCTGATCTCCAAGCCGAGGGCGCCCAGATTTTCGGTCACCTCGGCGGGTGTGCGGAACCCGACCAGCGCCGTGCCGACGACCGGATTGCTCAGCGTCCAGCGCAGCGCAAATTGCGGCAGGCTCTTGCCGTATTTGGCAGCCAAGCCCTTCAATTCCTCGACCGCGGCGAGGTTGCACGGGAAATGCTCGGGGCCGAACAATGTGCGGAACAGGTTCAGGCTGCCGAGCATGCCGCGCTTCGAGCGCCAGTCGCTCTCCTCGAACTGCATACCACCGTGAAAGGTGCCGCTCAGCATGCCGTAGGCGAGCGAGCCGTATGCCATAACGCCGATCTGCTGGGCCGCGCAATACGGGAAGATCTCGGCCTGCATGCGCCGGTCGAACATGTTCCAGCCGTATTGCACGGCGTCGATCGGGCGCAGCCGCACGCACTCCTCGATCTGTGCCAGGCGGAAGTTCGACACACCGATATAGCGCGCTTTACCTTGACGCACGATATCGTCGAGCGCGGCCATCGTCTCGTCGAGGGGCGTGTTGGGATCGGGCCAGTGCACGAGATAGATCTCGACATGGTCGGTCCGCAGCCGCCGCAGGCTCTTGTCGATCGAGGCGAGCACCCGCTCCCGGCTGCTGTCGCGGCGGTTCGGCATCTCCTCGTATCCGACACCAAATTTGGTCGCGATGACGACATCGTTTCGGCGGCCGCCAAGTGCCCGCGCCAGCGCCTCTTCGGACACGCCCATGCCATAGGCTTCGGCCGTGTCGAAGCAGGTGATGCCGCCATCGATTGCCCTCGCGACCGCACGCCGGAACTCGCCCTCGTCAACGCGGCCATAGGTGCCGCCGATCTCCCAACACCCGAAGCCGAGCGCGGAAACTTTCAGGTCGGTTCGTCCGAATTGCCGAAATTCCACGGGCGCCCCCTATTGCGCTGCGATTGCGGCAGGCCGACCCGCGAAACGCCGCTCCATGTCCCGCCGCGCCTGCACGGCCTCGCTGTGCGATATCGCGACGTCGGCCCAGCGCACGATCTCGCCCGCCGCGATGTCGCGGATCAGCGGGACATGATGCGCAAGGCCGATCGGCAACGCGCCTTCCGCCAGGCTGCGCTCGGCCGGGACGAGCTTGCCCCAGACGGTATAACCACCCTCACCGTCGAGCGTCTCGCCGGCTTGCAATGCCCGCTTTGCGACAGCCACGACATCACCGCACCAACCTTGGGGTTGGCCGGTCGGCTCGCCGCGGAATGCGGCCGACAGGATCGACACGCCGAGCTCCAGCCCAATCAGGTGGTAAGGCTTGAACATCGCGGCGTACCAACCGGTCGCGTCGGTTTTCAGCCCGTATTCCCTGAAGCAGGTCCGGGCGTACTCGTTCGGCGCCTTCAAGGTGACGTAGACGCCCCAGCGCAAATCGCGGAAGACCGGGCGGCCGTCGCGCTCCAGGCACGAGACCACCTCGACCATGCCGTCACGTTCCAGTGCGCCTCCCGCCTCGCGGCCGCGCAATACATGCGGCAGGTCATCGACGCCGCAGGGCGGAAAGCCGAGCCCGTCGGCGGGCACGGCGAGCCCAGTCGCGTTGGCGATCGCAGCCATCTCGATCGCCGACTTGGTCCCGTCGAGAAACGAGTTGAACATCTGCGGGTTCATCCCGCCCGCCCGCGCCTCCTCGGGCGTCAGGCCATAATGGCCCCATACGTCGTCGGGCGTAACCTGGTGATAGGCGGGCAGGTATTTGGTGCCCTTTCCGGCGGCAGCGACCGCGAAGCCGCAGGCGCGCGCCCAATCGACCAGTTCGCAGGCCAGGGCCGGTTGGTCGCCATAGGCGAGCGAATAGACGACGCTCTGCGCGCGTGCCTCCTCGGCCAGCAGCGGTCCGGCGAGCACGTCGGCTTCGACATTGACCATCACGATATGGCGGCAGGCGGCGATCGCCGCGCGGGCATGGGCAATGCCGGCCGCGGGTGAGCCGGTCGCCTCGACGACGACCTCGATCTCGGGGTCGGCGCACAATTCGGCGCCCGAGGCGACGAACCGCGTACGCGCGACGCGACGCGTATCCCAGCCGACTTTCCGGCAGGCGGCGCGCGCCCGCTCGGGGTCCAGATCGGCGATGACCGAAACCTCCAGCCCCGCCATCGCCGGCACCTGGTTCAGAAACATCGAGCCAAACTTGCCGGCGCCGATCAGACCGACGCGGACCGGCCTTCCGGCGGCGGCGCGCTGCTGCAAAAGGCGATGGAGGTTCATGGCCTATTCCGCCGCCGCCTTGCTCGCCGCGGCACAGGTGTAATTCAGCAGCGCGTCATCGGGCACCGGCTCGATTGGCGTGAAGTCGCGATGCGCGATCCACTCCGGCCGGGTAGGCTTGCGGATGTAGTTCGAGACCGCGCACAGGGTCAGATAGACGATCCGCCGCGGGTAGGGCGTGATGTTTGGCGCCGAGGCGTGCACCAGATTGCCGTGGAACAGCAGCACCGAGCCCGGCTTTCCGGTCGGTGCAACGATGCCGCCTTCTTCGACGAGGCTTGTCACGGTCTCCTTGTCCAAGGTCCACAGCGGATAAGAGGTCGTCTCCTCGTCATGCCCGGCCGCCAGGACGCCGTGCGTATGGCTCCTCGGGATCAGCATCAGCGGGCCATTGATCGGCATGACCTCGTCCATAAACACTGCGATGTTCATCGCCCTAGGCTCGGGCATGCCGTCGTCGCGCGCCCAGGTGCCGTAATCCTGGTGCCACTGCCAGACATCGCCCTCGAAGGCCGCCTTGGCGTTGATCTTGTACTGGTGCATGTAAAGTTTTTCGCCGAACACCTGCTCGACGGGGCGGATCAGCCGCGGATGGTTGCCGAGCAGGCGAAAGGCCTCGTTGTAGGTGTGCGCGGCAAAGGCGGTGCGCGGCGCGCCGGTCTTCTCGCGCCACACTTGCGGCCGATCGGTGGCGTAGATCTGCTCGGCCTCGTCGCGCAGGATCGCGACCTCTTCCTCCGAGAAGCAGCCGGGCAGGAACAAATAGCCTTCTTCAGCGAACTGCCGAAGCTGTTGTGCCGTCAGCGGCATCGCGGTTTCCTCCCGTTGACACGGACGATGGGCTCAGCCGGCGCGCGGTTTCGGCGCCGGCGCGGTCGGTATGACGGCGGGCCACGCGCTCGGCGCCCGCAGCATCGCCGGCGAGAACGAGGCTCAGGATTTCCTGGTGCTCGGCCCACACCAGTGGGCGCTGCTCGGGATCATCGAGCACAGCGCCCATCGAGCGTTTCAGATGCGGCCATTGCGCCGCGACCGTGTCTTCGATCGCGCGGTTGCCGGACAGACGATAGAGCGCGGTGTGAAAAGCCACATCGGCCTGGATGAACGCCAACACCGGGACATCTGCACGGAGCGCGAGGCCGCAAGCAAGCGCCCGCTGCGCGGCGCGCCGCTGCCGCATGTCGATCACCCGCGCCGCTATGCGCTCGGCGGCGAGCCGCGCGGCCAGCGCGTCGAGCGCGGTGCGGACCTGGTAGAGTTCGCGAATCCTGCCGGCGTCGATCCCGCAGACGATCAGCCCGCGGCGGCCGTTCTCTTCGACCAGCTTTTGCTGCTTGAGCAATTGCAGCGCGTGGCTGATCGGCTGCCGCGATACGCCGAGCGCGCGGCCCAGTTCTTCCTGGTGGATGCGCTGCCCGGGGGCGAGCGTGCCGTCGGCGATCGCCTCGACCAAGCGCTCGTAGGCGCGGTCGATCAACGCCGGCTGAGGGTCAAGAGGCTGCACCCACGCACCGCAAACTCTGAATTCGGAATTCCACGATACCCGGATCGACCGAGACAAGTAAAGGATTTCGATTCGACTACAGCTACGCGGCTGCGCACGAGACCATCGACCGCGATGATCGAATCCATACCGCGCGCGGCCACAACGGCAACACCTCATCGGACAAGCCATGAGCCAGCCGGATGCTTGGCGGAGATGGCCGCGCACGAAAGCCCGCGCACGACCAATCTCTATGATCGGACCAAGCAACGGCTTACCCAAGTCGAGGTGGAGAGAATTAGGCTGTAAAGACCCATCCGGCCACAGCCTCTATCATCCCGCGGAAAAAGCAGGTTCACTCGACATGAACGCTTGGGAGGAAGTGACAATGGGAAAAATGGTTCAACGGCAATCGGTATCGCGCCGGATGCTTCTGAGCGGGACGGCCGGGCTGCTGGGCGGGGCGGCGCTGTCATCCGGCGCGGCGCTCGCCCAAAATACCGCGCCCGCGAGCGTCGGTGCGGCACCCAAATCATCCTACAATCCGCATTATCCGGATTCGGCCTGGCTCGCGCTGCGGCGGGAGGAAATCGTCGAGCCGGGGTTGGAGATCGTCGATCCCCACCATCACCTGTGGGACCACCCGGGGAACCGGTTTCTCCTCGACCAACTGCTCGCCGACACCGGCAGCGGCCACAAAATCACCGAGACCGTGTTCATCGAGTGCGGCTCGATGTACCGCGCAGACGGCCCGGTCGAGATGAAGCCCGTCGGCGAAACCGAGTTCGTCAACGGAACGGCGGCGATGAGCGCCAGCGGCCAGTACGGCTCGGCCCGGCTCTGCCATGCTATCGTTGGTCATGCCGATCTGCGGCTCGGCGACGGGGTGGCGCGCGTGTTCGAGGCCCAGATCACCGCCGGCGACGGCCGCTTTCGGGGCATCCGCCATTCTGTCGCCTGGGATGAGAGCGACGCGTTCCCCAAGCCGCGCACCAGTCCGATCAAGGGGCAAATGCTCGATCCGACCTGGCGCGCGGGCTTTGCACGGCTGGCGCCCCTCAACCTCACCTTCGAGGCCTGGCTCTATCATCCCCAGCTGCCGGAGCTTGCCGACCTCGCCCGCGCCTACCCGCAAACCACGATCATCCTCAACCATGTCGGCGGGCCGCTCGGCATCGGACCTTACAAGGACAAAAAACCCGAAACCTTCGCGCAGTGGAAAGCCGGCATCGCGGAGGTAGCGAAGTCTCAAAACGTCGTCGTCAAGCTCGGCGGGCTCGGCATGCCGATCGGCATGTTCGACTTTTATACGCACCAGAAACCGCCTTCTTCGGAGGATCTGGCGACGGCCTACAAGCCCTACATCGAAACCTGCATCGCAGCTTTCGGGGTGGATCGCGGGATGTTCGAAAGCAACTTTCCGCCCGATGGGGCGAGCTCGAGCTATGCGATCTTGTGGAACGCCCTCAAAAGGCTTGCCGCCGGATATTCGCCATCCGAAAAGGCAGCGCTGTTCAGCGGCACCGCAAAGCGCATTTACCGGCTGGCCTGAGTTTCGGGTCGCCCGCACTACAGTCCTGACGATGGCAACAGCGAACCGGGACGCGCCCTATCTCGGTTCCATAGGGAATTGGAAACCATGCTGACATTAGATGCCCAGGTCCACGCCTACGAACGCAACCACGCGAGCCGGCCCTGGGTCGGCACCCTCTACGGCCCGGCCGAGGTCACCGGCGACCAGATGGTGGCGGCCATGGACGCCGTCGGCGTCGACGGCGCGGTATTGGTTTCACCATTCAGCATGTATCGCTACGACGCGAGCTATGCTCTGCAAGTCCATGGTGCGCATCCCAACCGGTTCCGGCTGGTCAAGCCGGTCGATCCGACCGACCCCGCTGTGGTCGAGACGATCACTGATTGGGCTGCCACCGAGGGCACCGTCGGCATCCGGGTCTTCTTGAGAGACGAGGTTTCGACCGACGCCGCCGACCCCGCCATCAATCGCGTCCTGGCCGCGGCGGCGCGGCACTCCCTGCCGGTCAACGTGGCGTGCACGGGGCGCCTGGAGCAGGCCGGTCAGCTGGCGTCCCGGAACCCGAACACGCGGCTGGTGATCGATCACCTCGGCCTGCCGCAGCCGCACGAGCCACCCGCCCCTGCGCAGCCTTTCGCCGATCTACCCAAACTGCTGGCGCTCGCCGCGCACGATAACGTCGCCGTCAAAGTCAGCGGGGCCTGCACCCTGTCGCACGAGCCTTTTCCCTACGACGACATCTGGGATCCGCTCGCCCGCGTCTTCGACGCCTTCGGCTTTGATCGTTGCATGTGGGGAACCGACTGGACCCGGGCGGTCGGAATGTTGACCTACGAGCAAGGGGTCGAGGCGTTTCGCGTCACCGACCGCCTGTGCGACGGCGACCGAGCGGCGCTGATGGGTCGAACGCTGCAGCGGATCTATAATTGGCCGCTGCCGCAATCCTGACCGGCCCCATTTAGTCTCCTAGAGTAGGATTCGCCTGCGACTAGGATTCGCCTGCGCACTTGCATGTCGGGCCAGTCGGCTGGCCGCGGCGCGCTGCGCGCCCGTCAATTAGGAAGAGGGAGAGGTCGTCATGAAGGTAGTCACGCTCAAAGACATACCGAATGTCCCAATGGAAGGCGCCGAGCCGATCCAAGGATACACCGGGCCTGTTTCGCGGTCCCGCCAAACCATCATTCAGCCCGGAGAGTCCGCCAACTACAACTGCAGCGTCGTCAACTTCAGCCAAGGCTGCACTACGGGGTGGCATACCCATAACTGTGACCAGGTGCTGGTCGTGACCTCGGGCTCCGGCATGGTCGCGACCGAGCATGAACATCACGAGATCAATGTCGGTGATGTCGTCCATATCAAGGCCGGTGAACGCCATTGGCATGGGGCCAAGGCCGACACGTCAATGGGGCACATCACGATCACTGTTGTCGGCAGTCAGGCAACACACGGATAGATTGCCGCGTCGCAGACGATTCTCCGAAGCAACGCTCTCGCGACAGGTCGTTAGGCCAGTTCGGGAACCCGCTCGGTAACGGTTTCCAGCTGGCCGACGGTTTCCTTGCCAAACAGCACCGGCACAAAAGCGCCGATCGACGCCACGACCGCCAGGGAGCCGAAGAATATCGTGGGCGAGCCGGTGTACGGCTCCAACAGGAAGGGCGCCACCACGCCGGCGACGAGCCGCCCGCACGACTCGCCAAAATATTGCCCGCGCCCGCGCAGCGCCGTCGGGAACTGTTCGGAGAGATATACGCGCACCGCCGTGAAGGTCGATAGCACGGTGAAGCCGGTGATCAGCGCTCCGGCGACGAACACCACGGTCGCGTAATGCCCCGCGGAATGCGCCATCGCCATCATCAAAAGGCCAGGAAGCGATCCGGCGAGGCAATAGGTAATCGTCCACCGCCGCCCGATGACCTCCATCAGGAACCCGGTAAAGCCCTTGCCAGGAATGCTCGCCAGAAACACCAGCGAGCTCAGACCAAAGCTCAGAGTGACGGCAGCACCCTGGTCGATCAGGGCCTTTGGCAGCAGAACCGAAATCGTAAAGAAGGAGACTTGCGCGCAGACGAGGCTGACAATGCCGACCACGGTCCAGCGCAGCTGACCCGGGCGAAAGAGTGCCGTGAACGACGGCAGCTGTTCGCGCGTCGGCGCGACGTTCTCCCCGAGCGCTATCACCGTCAATGGCGCCACGCGACTGCCGCACCGGCCGATGATCCGGTTGACGACGGCGACCGCCGCCTCGGAATTGCCTCGGCGAAGATACCAGCGCGGGCTCTCGGGGATCAGCAGGTACACGAGCACCGGCACCACGAACAGCCCGAGAACCGCCGGCAAAGCCAAGAGCCGGAAACCATTCGGGTTGCCGGCGACCACAAAGCCGACCAACGGCACCAAGGTGAAAGAGCTGGCCAGCATCATCTCGTAGATCGCGCCATAGGTGCGCCGGTGCTGCGCCGGCATCAGCTCGGCGGCGATCGGGAATGGGGCCGAGGCGGCAAAGCCGATGGCGAGACCGGTCAACAGGCGGATGCCGATCAACTGCTCGCCGCTTTGCGCCAGCGGGATCAGCAAGGTGAAGAAGTTGATCGCCGCCACCCCGAGCAGCATGACGGTGCGGCGGCTCCAATGGTCCGAAATCGCCGCGGCCACAAACCCGCCAACACAGGCTGCAAGGCTCGATGCGACCGCGAGCAGGCGGATCTCGCCGGGAGTGATGTGCAGCGGCTTCTTGGCGAGCACGAGCAAGGTGCCGGTCATCGAACCGTCGTAGCCGTCGACCAGCGCAACGAACCCGAGGACCAGGATCACGCCCAAGTGGAATGGGCTGAACGGGATGCTGTCGAGCTTGCGGCCGAGCACGTGACTCGCGGGAATTGCCGTCGTACCCATGCTGGGGGTTGCTGTCATGGCGCTCTCCCGATTGCCGGCAACGCGGACGTCCTGATAAAGGCTGCGCTCCAGAGCATGCGAAGTTAGTCGCTCAAGGTGGGCTCCGGCTGGTTTGTTGCGGTCCGGGCCGCGCGCCGGGTAATCAAGGTGACCGGGGCGCACAGCACAAGCAAAATGGTGCCGAGGATGACAAAGCTCTGACCCGCGCCCCAGTGGTCGGCTATGACCCCCATCGCCGGCGGGATGACAATTGCCGCCAGTCGATTCATGGTCTGCCGCAGCCCGACTACCGAGCCTTGACGGTGAGGACCGACCGCTTTCGCCTGCACCGAGAACATCATCGGCTGGACGACCCCTTGCAACCAGCCGCGTGCCGCCTGCGCCACAAAGAGCAGGGCGAAAATCCCGCCTGTAAAAGGCGTCACGCAGATCAGTAAAATCGACAGCACGGTGCCGCTCAGCATCGTGCGCTGCGGATCACCGAGCCGCATCGCCCGCCCCGCGAACAGCGAGCCGAGGCCGCTTGTTATCTCTATCGCAGCGAACAGGGTGCCGATCGCCGTGCCGGTCAGCCCTACCCCCTTCAAATAAACGACGTAAAGCGAGCTCTGCACACCGTTGGTGGCGGTGCGCAGGAAGATGATGGCCATCGTGGTCGCGACAGCCGGGATCGCCATCAGCGCAAAGCAGCGCACATAGTCAGGCAATCGCGGGAGCACGTCGATAAAGCGGAACCGAGCGCGCCGGCGTGGGTCGTGACCGGCGATCGGCGCCTCGGGAGCCCGCAGCAATGCCAGCGTCAGCGCTATGCCCCAGGCAAAGCCGAGCGCATAGGAGGGCCAGACGCCGCCGAAATCCCAGGCCACACCGGCAATCATCGGCGCCAGGGTCGTCCCGATGCGGGCGAAGAAGCTGAACCGGCCGAGATATTCGGCCTCGCCTTCGGCCAGTTGCGCGATCAGGGTCTGCGAACCCGACCAGGCAAACTGCAGCGCGCCGCCGTTGACAACCTGCAGCAGCAGCAACGGCCAGAACCACGGCAGCAGCGGAAAAACCGGGGCCAATGCCATCGCCGTCCAGACAAAAAACAACGTCACCCGGCGGGTCCCAAACCGGTCCATCAGCACCCCGACATGGATCGACAGGAACACCGCCAGCAACGAACGTGCGCCGACGAGCATGCCGATCTTGCTCGCACTCATGCCGAGCGAAAGGCCATAAAGAGGGATCAGGAAGTTGTAGAACTCGGTGTAGCCCATCGCAAACGGCCCGGCGACGTAGAGTGAACCCGGCGGGCGCGATTGGAAACTCGGCATAAGGAGAGGTTAACCCGGCCTGCGTTCGGTTGGAACTGGACAGCCGTGTTGCTCAGCGGCCGGGTCGAGTGTGAGGCTGATTTCTATCGATCTTGGTTGGAATCGTGGTGGCTCTCACGAGCGTGCCGAACAGATCTGACACCGGTGCAGGAGCCCCTCAGGCCGATGAATGTCCGGTGGATCTCCGTACAATTAGGGTCCGGATGGGCGCCTTCGGTTCGCCCGGCGCGGTTCTTCTCAGTGCACGCTCAGCGCGGCGAGCGCCGATTGCCAGGCCTCGGCGGTGTGTCGGATGTCCGCGGCGGTGTGGGCGAGCGAGACGTAATATTTCTGTTCGCCCTTGAGGATGCCACGCTCGCGCAGCAATGCGTTGAACCGGCGCATCAGCTCGGCGTCGCCGCGCAGGGTGCCGCGATAGTCGCGCACGGGTTCGCTCGTGAACACGACGTCGAACAAGGGCGGCTCGCCGGTCAGCTGCGCCGCGACCCCGGCGCGCTTCAACAAATCGTCGAGCGTGCCCATCAGTTCGCGCCCGGTCGCGAACAGGCCTTCGTAGGCACCAGTCCGGCGCAGGATTTCGAGCGTGGCGAGGCCCGCCGCGGCGGCGACCGGATTGCCCGACAATGTGCCGATCTGCATGAGAAAGCCGTCGTCGCCGACCGCATCGCGGTTGAAATGGGCCATGATCTCGGCCCGGCCGGCGATCGCCGCCAACGGAAAACCGCCGCCGATCACCTTGCCGAGCGTGCATAAATCGGGAACGACGCCGTAATATTCCTGGGCACCGCCATAAGCGAGGCGAAACCCCGTCACTACCTCGTCGAAGATCAGCGGAACGCCGTTTTCGGCGGTGACCCGGCGCAGCCCTTCGAGAAAGCCCGGATGCGGCGGGATGATCCGCTGAAACGGCTCGACGATGACGCCCGCCAGCTCGTCGCGATGCTCGCGCACGATGCTTTGCACGCTGTCGAGATCGTTGAACGGGGCCACGAGAATTTCGTCGCGTAGGCTCCGCGGAATGCCGGCCGAATCCGGGATCGGGCGGGGAAAGTTGCCTGGTTGCTTCGGCGCCAGGCTCATCAGCGAATAATCGCTCATGCCGTGGTAGCCTCCCTCGAATTTCAGGATCTTGTCCCGCTTGCGGAAGGCGCGGGCGGCGCGCATCGCGTAGAGATCGGCCTCCGAGCCGGTCGATACGAAACGCACCTGCTCGGCGCAAGGCACGGCGGCGACGATCTCGCGGGCGAGCTCGATCCCCCAGCGGTTATTGGCAAAGAACGTCGTTCCCAGGGCGACCCGGGCCTGGGCGGCGGCGGTGACCTCGGGGTGAGCGTGGCCGACCAGCATCGGGCCGGAGCCGAGCAGGAAGTCGACGTACTCCTTGCCGTCCTCGTCCCAGACATGGCCGCCGCGTCCCTCGCGGATCACGACCTCGCCCGGGAAATTGCCAAAGGTGCCGCCGGGTAGGACCCGCCTTGCCGTTTCGAAGAGGCGGCACCCGATATCGCTTGCTCCGACCTGATCCACGCGACCGCTCCCGTGACGACCAAAACAAAAGGCGCAGGCAGCGTACCGCCTGCGCCTTTCCGAAGACAGCCTGGTTATTCGGCGGCGGCCCTGGCCGGCTCGATAAAGCGCGACACCCATTTGTCGCGGCGTCTCAGACCCTCGCGATACATTGCCTCGAACTCGGCGGCCGGAAACGAGTGGGTCGATGCCCGCTTCATCAACGCCTCGCCCCATGCCTTTAGCCGCGGGTAATTCTCGATATGGCCGAGCTTTCTGACCCGGTCGAGGAAGAAATAGCGCTGCAGGAATGGCGCGTAGGCCGCATCGACCAGCGAATATTTGCCGCCATTGAAGAACGGGCCGCCGCCTTGCCTTTCAAGCGCCTTTTCGAGCCGCTCAAACGGCACCGGGATGCCGGCTGCTGCCTTGTTGTAGTCCTCCTCGGTGTCGGCATAAGCGGTCGCCGTCACGGTGCTCGCGAAGGTCGGCACGTAGTCGGTCCAGGCGCGGTTCAGCGCCCGCTCGACCGGGTCGGCGGGATGCAGGCGCGGCTCGATGGTCTCGTCGAGATATTCGTTGATGGCACTCGACTCGAACAGCGAAACCTTGTCGTCGATGCGCAGCACCGGCACCTTCTTGTGCGGCGAGATCGCAAGAAACCAGTCTGGGCGATTGTCGGACTCGATGTGGCGCATCTCGAATTCGGTGTTCTTTTCGCGCAGCACGATCGCCGAGCGCTGCACCCACGGGCAGGTTTTGAAGCTGACGAGCATGTATTTTGTCACGGGCGCCTCCGATCGTTTATGTGCAATCGGGGGATTATGACACGCCGGGCGGGACGGTTTAAGCGTTAATTAAGACCCGCAATCAAGGGGCCAAACGCTTCGACGCTAACCGGTTGGAGCGCTCTCCCCGGCCGCCGTTTCGCGTCGGGCGTGCTATTTGATCTTCGCTTCCTTGAAGACGACGTGCTTGCGCGCCACCGGGTCGAACTTTTTGAGTTCGAGCTTAGCGGTTTTGGTCCGTGGGTTCTTCTTGGTTACATAGTAAAAACCGGTATCGGCGCTGCTGACGAGCTTGATCAGAACGGTGCTGGTCTTGGCCATGACAATGAGTCCCGGGTTCAGGGATAATGCTCGCCCGAAGATAGCGATCCGCTGATCCCTGTCAAGATGCCCTCGGATGTGCCAGGGGCGGTGCCGGTCGGCTTGGCCGCGAGGCTCGACGACGCGCTCATGATGTGCACGGCTTGGCCGTAAAGGACCGGGTCCGCCAACAGGCGCTCGGCTACCGCCAAGTCGATCGCACGATCCCCGGTGCGCGGCGGGCACGAGCGCCGCAATTCCATCCAGCCTGTGTCATCGAGTGACGTGCGAAGCGCCGTTGCGATCGGCGAGCCCGCCACGGCTCCGCTCGCGCGTTGCACGGCGGTCGCGATCGATTGGCCGTCGTTGCCGAGATCGCTGGTGCAAATCGTCGGCACGACCCCGTGCCCGTTCAACGAATAGCCGGCGGGTGCGATCAGCTGGGCCCAGGTCAAGGTCAGCTCGCCGTCGTTCGGGAGCCGCAGCACGGTCTGCACCGTCCCTTTGCCGTAGGAGGCGGTGCCGACGACGACCGCACGCCCGGCATCCTGCAGCGCCGCCGCGACGATCTCCGAGGCCGAGGCCGAACCGC
This sequence comes from Allostellaceae bacterium, assembly GCA_035510075.1. Lineage (GTDB taxonomy): Bacteria > Pseudomonadota > Alphaproteobacteria > ATCC43930 > CGMCC-115725 > AP-15. The sequence goes on along the minus strand of DATKHX010000448.1, from coordinate 1,904 downwards.
CGTTGATCAGCACGACAACCGGGACCTGCGGCGCGACACTGTCGCCCGCAGCTTCGAAATATTGGCGGCTGGCTGGGTTGCGGCCTACCGTCGCCACGATCGGCCCCTTGGCGAGAAACACGTCGGCGAGGCTCACCGCCTGGTCGAGCAAGCCGCCGGGATCGCCGCGCAGATCGAGCACGACGCCGCGGAGCTGCGCGCCCATCTGGCGCTTGACCGAGTCGAGGTCCTGGACGAGCTGTTGCGTCGTGTTTTGGTTGAAGCCGGAAATATGAAAGACCGCAACGTCGCCCTCGCGCGTCATCGTCACCGTCGGAAGGACGATCAATGTGCGCTGCAATCGGTAGCTGCGGCTCTCCGCAAGACCGGGGCGATCGACGCTGATCGCCACGGTGCTCGATATCGGGCCGCGAAGCTGACGGATCACCTCGTTCTGCGAGCGGTGGGCGGTTGGCTCTCCGTCGACCGTGACGATCCGGTCGCCGACCCGAAGCCCGGCGAGGTCGGCGGGGCTGCCGGGTATGATTTGAGTGATGCGGAACGGGACGGCGTCGTCTTCGAGTATCGCTCCGATCCCACCGAAGCCGTCGCGGGCGGCACGCTGGTCGCGAGCGGCCTGCGGCGTCGCGTATCGTGAGAAACGGTCGAGGCCGTTGGTTACGCCGTCGAACATCGCCTTGTCGACCTCGTCCTGGGAATGGGCGGCGAGGGTCGGCGACACGTGCCTCGCGTCGGCCTCGATCGCGCCGAGCCAGCTACCCCAGACGTGCGGATCGTCGGTCGCCGGGTTTGGATAGACCGCGATTTCCCGATCGCCATAGTTCACGACGATCTCGGTCTCGTCATGCGGCCCCGGCGTTTCGGTCACTCGGAATTTGGGATCGAGCCTGGACAGGCGGGAGGCGGCGGCGAGCGCCAATGGGCGGTTCGACACCCGGACAATGTACAGCTCGTCGATCTGATCGAGGCCGCGGGCGAACAGCCTTCCCCGCGGATCGGTCGGCATTGGCTGCAGCTGGGCGCAGCCGAAGAGAGCGAGCGCAACGATGACGAAGCTCGCCGATGCAAGCACAACGGCGGGACGCAGCCACATCGGCATCGGGATACCCCCGAAATCCTCGCGACAAGCTGCCTGAGGATTCGCCAGCCTCGGCCCAAATTCCGAGGATACGCCGATGATCGTAAATTACGGCGGTCGGGCGATCAACCGCGTCGTCCGCCGCGCACCGTCCGGACTGCGTCTTCGATGCGGAACATCAACCGACCGCCTATCGCGTCGGCCTCCAAGAGCCGCACGGTGACCGCGTCGCCAAGCTGAAAGACGCGGCCATAGCGCCGACCCGCGAGACGCGACGGCTTTTCCCGCCGCTCGTAGTAGTCGGACGGCAGGGTCGAGATCGGGACGAGGCCATTGGCGCCGCTCTCCGCCAGGGTCACGAATACTCCAAACTCCGCGACACCGCTGATCTGCGCGGCAAAAACGCCGCCGACCTCGCCGGCGAGCAGGGTCGCGCGGTAGCGCTCGATCGCCGCGCGCTCGGCGGCGACGGCGCGCCGCTCGGTCGCCGAGACATGCTCACCGATCGCCGCCATCTGCGCGTCGTCGACCCCGGGCGGCAACCCGCCGGTGCCGAACTCGTTTCCGGCGGCGTTGGCGCCCGCAATCAGCGCGCGATGAACCAGAAGATCGGCGTAGCGCCGAATCGGCGAGGTGAAATGGGCGTAGCGCCGCAACCCCAGTCCGAAATGGCCGATGTTGCTCGGGCTGTAAGCCGCCTGTGCTTGGCAGCGCAACACCAGGTCGTTGACCAGCGGGGCGACCAAAGTCCCCTCGGCACGGCGCAACAGCCGGTTGAACAGCTCGGGCCTCAAAGCCTGGCCCTTGGCAAAGGCGAGGCCGGGGA
>DATKHX010000447.1:0-5525 GCA_035510075.1 Allostellaceae bacterium | reverse complement strand
CTGGGCGTCGCCGCAGAGGATTGATGCGGCGCATCCTACTGGTCACCACGGCGGGCGACCTCGCGGCCGATCTCGTCATCCTCCATCTCGGGCGCCGAGGCGTTCCGTTCGTCCGCTTCAATCAAGAGGAGTTTCCCGAGCGCATCGCGGTCTCCTGGCCCGGGGACGGCCGATCCGCGTCGCTGACCGTCGACGGCGAGCTGACGACCTGCGCGGAGATCGGCGGCGCTTGGTTCCGTCATGCGGCTGGGCCGTCCCTGCCATTGTCGGAAGAGCGGCGCACGGCGGATTTCATCGCACGCGAATCCACCGGGTTTCTCGCCGGATTTTGGGAGACCACACCGTGGTTTTGGATGAACCGGCCATCGGCCGCCGCCTTTGCCGGCAGCAAGCTCCAACAGCTGGCGCAGGCTCGCGCATTGGGTCTCCGCGTGCCGCAAACGCTGGTGACGAACTGCCCGCAGGCGGCGCGCGACTTCGTCGCCACGCGTAAGGCCGTCGCCAAGCCGGTGGTCAGCGGCGGGCTGGTCGAGGCGGGCCGCCGCTACGCGGTCTACACGACCGCGGTGACACCCAAGGATCTCGCCGGCGAGGCGGTCCATCTGGCGCCGGTCATCTTCCAAGAGCGTGTCGCCAACGACTTCGACCTGCGCGCGACCGTCGTCGGAACGCGGGTCTTCGCCATCCGGATCTCGGTCCGCAACCGCGATGGCGAGGCGGATTGGCGGGCGGCGGACCCGGCGCAGGTGAGTTACGAGCGCTATTGCCTTCCCCCGGCTCTCGAAGCGGGATGCGTCGCGCTCGTCAAGGCGTTTTCGTTGAGCTTTGCAGCACTGGACTTTATCGTCACGCCCGAAGGCGAGCACGTGTTCCTCGAGCTGAACCCGGCGGGCCAGTGGGGATGGCTCGAGGAGGCCACCGGAGCACCGGTCACCCCGACAATCGTCGACCGGCTGATCGAAGCTGCGACATGAGCCTGCTCGGTGTCCTGTGGCCGCGACGCAGCAACCCGGCCGATCTGAACCCGACGAATATTTTCGACGGCTATATCGCCACGGTCGCAACCATGGCGGCCGCGGCGCCGTCGGCCGACGACGAGAAGCTGCTCGATCAGAGCTGGAAGATTTTCGACAACGAGAGCGGGCGCCGCACCTCGATCGACACCCGCGCCGCCGCTCTGATGCCGGCGATCAGCCTCGCCGCGACGCTGGTGACGGGGGTCGGCTTTACCGTGTTGAAGGACACCACGCTACCCGTCGACGCTTTGGCGGTCATCCTGGCGACCTACGTTCTGGCGCTCGTCTATCTCGTGCGAACGATGTTGCTGCTGTTCGTGATCCACGGTCAAATCTTCCGCCACACGCCCGATCCGTCGGATCTGCCGACGCCGGCCGGCGCAGCGGCAGCCGGTCAACCTTCGCCCTACGACCGCGGCCTCGCCTGCCGGATCATGCGCTACACGATCGAGAATTATCGGATCAACAACGTTCAGACAAACGTGCTGGTGGTCGCGCAGCAAAGTTTTCGCAACGCCATTATCGCGATCGCCGTCGGCGGCACCGTCGCGGGGATCCTGATCTTCGGGCATGGCCTGGCGGCCTCGGTCGGCAAGCGTCAGGCGACCGCTTTTTCCCCGAGCTGTGCCGCGTTCAGGATGCAGGGCGGAGCCCCGGTGTGCGTCGCCGAGCTTCCCCCCAACAGCTCATCGTCCAGCGGGGCAACAGGCAGAACTTATGTCGCCGCCCCGCTCAGCCCGATCGACCTGGTCGACACGCTGACGAAGGCAATCGAGACCACGGCAAATGAAGCGAAACGCTTTTCCTCGACCGAGCTCGCGAGGCGAGCCGCGGAAACGCTCGTTGCCTCCACATCCGACGAGCTCGGAAAGCAGGCGAGCAAACTTTTATTCAGCGCTCAACAGAGCCCCAGGGCGCGGCCGACAGCCCCGATGCTCCTGATCGTCGACACCGGGCCGCCCCCGCCAGCCGTCCCCTTGCCGCCGGCCCAGCGCGAATATGATCCGATCCAGATCTACCCGTTTGCGGTCAATTCGGTGAGTTTGCCCAGCTCTGAAGAGTGGCGGCGGCAAGTCGGCCTCTTGATCGGCCGGCTGCGGGGGAAGTCATGCGAATACGAGGTTCGCGGATTTGCCGACCGGAGCGGCGACGCCCGCCGCAATCTTTATTTGTCGTTGCAGCGTGCCGTTTCGGTCGCCGACTATTTGGAAAGCCAGGGAACCCCACGGCAACAGATCGCACCCGTTGCGCGTGGCGCGCTCGGCATCGGCTTTGAACCCGACGACGCGCGAGACCTCGTCAAGAATCGCCGGGTCGAGGTGCTCGCGCGCTGCGCACCGCCCTAAAAGCGTCGCTCCGCCGCACATCGGGCGCGTGGAGAGAGGCTGCGAGGTTAACCCGGCGGCTGCTGACAGAAGGGTGTCGGGAAGCGGCTGTTATCGCTCATGGGTCCCAAGCGTTGGAAGTATGCCACTACGGACCAGGAGGAAGAAATGGCTTCGACCCATGTCGACATCGACAATGCCGAATGGACGTCCGGCGTCCCGTTCTACGGGCCGGCGGCAATCTATGAAGGCCGCGACATCGTCCAGCTCAAAATTCTCAGCGACCGGCGGGCGGTAGGCGGCGGCATCGCCTGGCTCGTCAAGTTCACACCGCCTGCCGGCAGGCTGATCAAGATCGTCGCAACGGCGTTGTCGGACGAGCACGTCTTCAACCTCGAAGGCGGCCGCGTCACCAAATCGGGGCAGCCGGCACGCGCGTCCGGCGGCTACACCCTCAATCCCGAGGGTCAGCCGCACAGCGCCTTTATCGGGACGGACACGGTCAGCCTCGTTATCTACAACGGCGAGCCGGACGAGATCGTCTCGATGGAGGTCGTCGACGCGGGCGGCTGAGCTCGCACCGGCTGGGATTTTGTTCCGGGGCGCGGGCGCAGCCTGTGCGCCCGGAACCCATGAACATCAGCCTCAGAACTATCATGAACATCAGCCTCAGAACTATATTGCAAATTCCGGTTTCATGGGGTCCGGGCCCGGCCCTTCGGGCGTCCCGGAATGACGATTTTGGCGAGGTGCCTTCACACGCTCCTTCGCGGGAATGACGAATGAGGATTGGCAAGCTACTGATCTGACGAAATTCAATTCGAGCTGGGGCTCCAACGCAGGAAAGGTTGTTTCCGCTCGGAGATTGACAGGTTGCAGCCTCGGGATAATCATCTCTTTGGGGATGAGCTCCCGAGCTTTGATGAGGGGGCTGAGGGGTCTCGCACCATCGACGGATGCGGCGGGATCATTGCGGCAGCAGCGCCGTTTAGGCAACGCAGCCGCTCGCAGCCCGCCCTAAGCAATTTGGCTCGCCCCGGTTTGCGCGTGCGTCGTGGGGAGGTGTGCGCCGCGTGACTGCCACGTCGGAGGGATTGGTAACGCACGATAGGAGATCGCGATGCCGTTCGATGGTACTTATTTCCCCGCAACGACACCCTACGACACCGGGCTCTTCCCGCTGTGGAGCCGGCACGGATGCCGGTTGTGGTTTCACACGCGGCTGCGTGGCAAAAAGCCCGCCGCGCCGACCCTGCTGCGCGCCCCCACCCCGGCGGACCGCAACCTCGCCGTCGCCGATCTGTTGCGCGATGCGAAGGACATGATTGCCGATCCGAAGGATTGGACCCGGCGCACGTACCGGTCGTTTGGCGGGCAGCGCTGCGCGGTCGGCGCGTTGCGGGCGGCGGCGAAGCATATGAACGACCCGGCCCTCGGCTGGTCGGCGCACGCGCTATTAATCGACGTGGCCCGCTCGCGGGGCTTTACCAATGTCGAGACGATGAACGATCGTTCCTCGCACGTCGCGGTCATGGCCGCCTTCGATCAGGCGATCAGGACGGCGGAGCGTACCGCCGGCACGCGCTAGCGGGGCCACCGGCAGCGCGATCCGATCGGGCAGGGCAACACGGGCGGGCCGGTCGGCCTGCGCCCGGTCAGGATCGCCGGCGATAATCGCAAGGCGGTGAGCGGAACGCCGGCTTGCTGAGGGCTGGGCCGCCTCGGCGGCGACGGACGCGTCGCCATCCGGACAACTTGTCCGGCTTCGCAGTCTCAATATTCAGGGCTTGCGCTATCGGACATTATGTCCGATAGGTGTCGCATGTCGGTTGAGTGGGATTTCATCGAACAGGCGGCGCAAAGCCTCGGCATCGCCGCCGAGGCGGTGCGCAAATGGCGGCTGCGCGGCGTGCCCGGCAAGTATCGGCTGCCGATAACGCAGCTGGCCGAAAGCCACGGCCGGCAGGTCGACGCGCTGGCCTTTGACCAGCCGCCGGGGCCGCGCCGTCGACGCCGTCCGGCCGAGCGGACAAACCGGCCGAAATCTCTACAAGCTCTGACCAGTCGCCAGCGGGGGGACAGCAAAGTGGTGCCCGAGGACAGCATTCGCGCTCGCGCGCCGCGCCCGTTTACCGGTGCCGAATACATCGAGAGCCTGCACGACGGCCGCGAGGTCTATATCGACGGCGAGCGGGTGGCAGACGTGACGGCTCATCCGGCGTTTCGCAATTCGGTGCGCTCGTTGGCGCGCCTCTACGACGCGTTGCACGACCCGAAGACCAAGGAGGTGCTGACTTCACCGACCGACACCGGCTCGGGCGGGTACACTCACAAATATTTCCGCGTCGCCCGGTCGCCCGACGAGTTGATTGCCCAGCAGCGTGCGATCGCCGAATGGTCGCGGCTGACTTATGGCTGGATGGGCCGCACCCCCGATTACAAAGCCTCGCTGATGAACACGCTCGGCGCCAACGCCGAGTATTACGGCCAATTCGCCGGCAATGCGCGCAGCTGGTACCGCCGCGCCCAGGAGAACGTCTTGTTCATGAACCACGCGATCGTCAACCCGCCGGTCGACCGCGGCCGGCCGACGAGCGAGGTCAAGGACGTCTACGTCACGATCCAGCGCGAGACCGACGCCGGCGTCATTGTTTCCGGCGCCAAGGTCGTGGCGACCGCAGCGGCGATCACCCATTACAACTTTCTCGGCCAGAACGCCGCGACCGCGACCTCGGACCCCGACCTCGCAATCATGTTCATCCTGCCGATGGACGCGCCGGGCGTGAAATTGATCTGCCGCAATTCCTACGAGCGTATCGCCAATGCTTTGGGCTCGCCCTACGACTACCCGCTGTCGTCGCGCTTTGACGAGAACGACGCGATCTTTGTTCTCGACAACGTGCTGATCCCTTGGGAGAACGTGCTGGTCCACCGCGACCCGGAAAAGATCCTGAGCTTTTACCCGCGCTCCGGGTTCTTGAACGGCTTTTGCTTTCAGGGCTGCACCCGGTTCGCGGTCAAGCTCGACTTTATCTGCGGGTTGGTGGCGCGCGCGTTGCACGCGACCGGCGGCGACGAGTTCCGCGGCAACCAGGCGATGCTGGGCGAGATCGTGTCGTGGCGCAATTTGTTCTGGTCGCTGTCGAACGCGATGGCGACGAACCCGCAGCCCTGGGTCGGCGAC
>DATKHX010000446.1:0-6073 GCA_035510075.1 Allostellaceae bacterium | reverse complement strand
TCGATGTCTGGCATTACCCCCTGCCTCTGGTTCGATGGCAATGCCGAAGAGGCCGCCAAGTTCTATGCCGCTCTGTTCCCCAACAGCCATGTCGATGCGGTCCATCGCGCACCGAGTGACTACCCGTCGGGCAAGGCAGGCGATGTGCTGATGGTCGAGTTCAGGCTGATGGGTCAACCGTTCACCGGCCTGAATGCCGGACCGCAATTCCAGTTCAATGAAGCGATCTCGTTCCAGATACCGGTGGAGACCCAGGCCGAGGCCGATCGCTTCGCCAACGCGCTCTCGGCGGTCCCTGAGGCTGAGCAGTGCGGCTGGGTAAAAGACCGCTTTGGCGTGTCGTGGCAGATCGTTCCGCGCCCGCTTATCAGGCTGATCGGCGATGCCGATCGCGGCCGCGCAAGACGGGCCTTTGACGCGATGATGCAGATGAAGCGCATCGACATCGCGGCGCTCGAGCGCGCCGCCGACGGCAGCGCGCCATCCGCCTAAACGCCGACTATGCGGAACGGCCCTTCGGTAGTACCCGGGCTATCGTGACGGCGCGTGTCGGTAGGTTGCTCCGGTTGGTCAAGGGAGCCGTGGCCTTATGACCGGAAATGGGGGCATTACCTGCCGCTGTCACCGTGCCCTAGCGCTAACCCAGTCGGCACCGCGCAGCGAAACCGGTTGCGGAGTGCGCGGTTTGGGGTTAACCCGAATTGGCCACAGCGGCAGGCGGCATCGATTCGCGGATGGCGGGCAACATCGTTCAGGGCGCGGTCTTTACCGTCATGGTGGTGCGCGCGGGATTGCTCCGCGACCCCGCCTTCGAGGCGGAACTGGCGGAGCAGATCCGCCGCAGCCCGCGCTTTTTCCTGAACGCGCCGGTCGTGCTCGATCTTCGGGATGCGGCCGAATTTACTGCAGCCCTTGAGTTTGCCGAAGCCAAGGACCTCCTGCGCCGCCAAACGCTGAGCCTGGTCGGCGTGCAAAATGCGTCGCCGGCGCAGGTCGAGGCCGCGGCCGCGGCCGGGCTGGCGAGCTTTGCGCCAAATTCGACACAGCCGCGCCGTCAGCTTCCCTCCGAACAATCGGCGCCGAGCCCGCCGCCGCTTCCCCAACCCGCCCGTACGGAAGCCGCAGCAAAGACGCTGCTGGTCACCCAGCTGGTGCGTTCCGGCACCCAGATTTACGCCCGCGGCGCCGACCTCGTCGTGACTGCCGCCGTCAGCCCCGGCGCCGAGATCATGGCCGACGGCAACATTCACGTATACGGGCCGTTGCGCGGCAGGGCGCTCGCCGGCGCCTCCGGCGACGCCGAGGCGCGAATCTTTTGCAGCCGGTTCGAGGCCGAGCTCGTCAGCATCGCCGGGCGGTATCTGGTCAGCGAGCAAATGCCGCCGGAAGAGCGCGGTTTGAGGGTGCAGATAGCACTCGTCGATGACCGGTTGACCATCACCCGCAATTGACGCTCATCATTACCCGAGCGGCACTCGTCGAGCGTCGCCTGCAACGCCGCCGGCGCCGGATCGATGCCGGGCCGTCGCGGGGAAGGGGGAGGCCTTTTTGCCAGCGAAAGTCATCGTGCTCACGTCGGGCAAGGGCGGTGTGGGCAAAACCACCAGTGCTGCCGCCGTCGCCGCCGGCCTGGCGCTGCGCGGCAATCGCACCGTCGTCATCGATTTCGACGTGGGGCTGCGCAACCTCGATCTGATCATGGGCTGCGAGCGCCGCGTCGTCTTCGATTTCATCAACGTCATCAACGGCGACGCCAAGCTCAACCAGGCACTGATCAAGGACCGGCGCAACGACAACCTCTATGTCTTTCCGACCTCCCAGACCCGCGACAAGGACGCGCTGAAACGCGACGGGGTCGAGCGCGTGCTCGACGAGATGCGGGAGAACTTCGACTACATCATTTGCGACAGCCCGGCCGGGATCGAGCACGGCGCGATCACCGCGCTCTATTTCGCCGACATTGCGATCATCGTGACCAACCCCGAGGTCTCCTCGGTGCGCGACAGCGACCGCATCATCGGCATTCTCGCCTCGAAATCGCGGCGCGCCGAAAACAACATGGACCCGGTCGAGGTTCATCTGCTGCTGTCGCGCTATTCGCCCGAGCGGGTCGAAAAAGGCGAGATGCTGGCGATCGAGGACGTGAAGGAAATCCTCTCGATCCCGCTGCTCGGCGTGATCCCGGAATCGGAATCGGTGTTGCGCGCCTCGAATACCGGGACCCCGGTCGTGTTCGACGAGGGCAGCCCGGCGGGCCAGGCCTATCTCGACGCCGTCGCGCGCCTCCTCGGCGAAGAACGCGAGCTGCGCTTTTTGAAGCGCGAGCGCCGCAGCTTTTTCCGCAGCCTGTTTGGTAGGGCGTGATGCGGCTTCTCGACATCCTGTTTCCCGAGCGGCGCAACACCGCCGCGATCGCCCGCGACCGGCTCAAGATCGTGCTCGCCCACGAGCGCGCCAGTGCTGCGGCCCCGGATTTCCTGCCGGACCTGCAAAAGGACCTGCTCGATGTCGTCGGCCGTTATATCGAGATCCGCGACGACATGCTGCGCGTCAATGTCGGCCGGTCGGGTGACACCTCGCTGCTCGAGATCAATGTGGAGCTCGACGGCGCCAACATCAAAAACCCGGTCAAGAACGGAGCCGCCGCGGCGGCAAAGCGCGCGCCGGCCCCGATTGCGGTGCCAAAGCCCGATCCCGGCTCGCACCCGCCATGGGTGAAGCCGGGCTGAGTGCTGCGATGCCCGCGAGTTAGGAGGACGCAATGCCTGGCAAGGTCGGGTTTATCGGGCTTGGTGCCATGGGCGGGCCGATGGCGCTCAACCTCTTGAAGCACGGCTTTTCACTGGTCGTGCACGACATCGACGCGACGAAGCTGGAACCGGCGCTGGCCGCCGGCGCCGCGGTCGCGCAGTCGCCCGAGGCGGTCGCCGCCGCCGTCGAGCGCACGATCGCGATGGTCGAGACCACCGACCAGGCCGAAACCGTCATCCTCGGCGAGCACGGCGTCGTCAACGGCGCCGGGAACGGGCACATCGTCTTGTGCATGAGCACGATCGACCCGTTCGCGGCGCGGCGTATCGGCGAGCGCCTGGCCGAGCGCGGTATCGCCATGCTCGACGCGCCGGTCAGCGGCGGCACGGTGCAGGCGAAGTCTGGGGAATTGTCGGTCATCGTCGGCGGTGCTGCCCAAACATATGCCGCCTGCGAGGATCTGTTCCGCGCGATGGGCAAGAATTTGTTTCATGTCGGCGGGCTGGGGCAGGGCCTGGCGATGAAGCTCCTCAACAACATGCTGGGGCAGGTGGCGACCGTGGCGATCGCGGAAGCGCTGGTGTTCGGGGTCAAGGCCGGGCTCGACCCGCACCAGATCTACGAGGTCGTCCGGGTCAGCACCGGCAACAGTGTGCAGTTCGAGAACCGCGCGCCGCGGATGCTGCGGCGCGATTTTGCGCCGGGCGGCACGATCGACATCTCCTACAAGGACCAGGATCTCGAAACCTCGTTCGCCAAGCGGCTCGGGGTGCCATTGCTGCTCGCCAATCTGACCCAGCAGGTCTACCAGATGGCGCGGGCGCAGGGGCTCAACAAGGAAGACGGGTCGGCGATCATCAAAGTGTTCGAAGACCTCGCCGGCGTCAAAATTAGCTAGAGAAATGGATCGCGGATCGGACATTGCATTGAAGATGTCGATTTCCGCTTTGCCCGGACTTGATCCGGGCCTCCACGACTTGACGGCATTTCCACTCGGCAAAGGCGGTGGGTGGTGGGTCAAGCCCAGCCATCGGGATTGCCGGGTGGCCGGGTCGGGGGCCCGAGCGCGGCCGAAGACGCGACACGAGGCAGGCGACAACCAGAAAGGAACGCAACATGGCGACATACGTGCTGATCCACGGGGCCTATCAGGGCGGCTGGATCTGGAAGCCGACCGCCGCGCGTCTCAGAGCCGCCGGGCACGTCGTCTATGCCCCTTCGCTCGATGGATGCGCCGACCGGCGGCACGCGCTGCGGCCGGGGATCACCGTCGAGACCCATGCCGCCGAGATTGCCGAGCTGCTGTTCTATGAGGATTTGAACGATGTCGTGCTGACCGGCACCAGCTCCGGCGGGATGGTGCTGTGCCGGGCGGCGGAATTGGCGCGGGACCGGATCGGGCGGCTCGTCTTTGTCGACGCGTTGGCGTTGCAGGATGGCGAGCGTGTGGCGCAAATCGTCAACCGCCCGACCCCGCGCGTCACGACGGCACTCGCCGTCGGGCCGTCGCGCGAAGACGCCGAAAACCGCAGCTTTGCCGACCTCGACCCGGCCTCGCGCGCCTTTGCGCTCGCCCGCTACACGCCGCACCCGATCGCCGCGATGGAAGAGCCGGCCTCGGTGAAGACGTTCTGGACGCAGAAATGGCCGGCGACGGTCATCCGCTGCCGCCGCGCCGCCAATCCGGGAGAAGCGCACCAGCGCCGCACCGCCGAAAAGCTCGGGGGGAAGTACCTCGAGATCGACACCGGGCACTACCCGATGCTTTCCGATCCGGACGTGCTGGCACCCTTGCTGATGCAGGGATAATAAAAGAAAGTCGGCGACGGCAGCGGACATCGTCAAGAAGATCGAACGCGGCGAGTTCCAACGGCACCGGAGCCAAGTCGCCGAGCTTTGCCAGAAGTGAATTAGGCCTCTCGCAGCGGCAGCCGGAGAGGCCTGAATGGAGCCCCAATTAGCGGTTCGTGCCGCTTTCGGTGGTGGACGGACCGTTGCTGTTCGAGTTGTAGTTGGATCCGGTGCTGGTCGAGTTGTTCGGCTCGGATGAGCTGCCGCTCTCGACGATCCCGGTCATCTCATCGGGCCGCAACAGCATTACGACATGCGAGCCATCCGGGGCTTGCGCACGGATGACAAAAGCTTCGGGCGTGACGCTGACGTTCTTGAAACCCGACTGCTCGAGCGACTGGCGCATTTTTTCCTTGGTATCAGTGCTGACGCCCATCCCGTGATGCCAGCCGGCCGCCGGCGTGGTGACGCCGCTCTGCTCGGTGGTGGCGCCTGTCGTGGTCGAGCTCTGGGCAAAGGCCGGCGCGGCAAATAGGACTAATGACGCAACGATCGGAAATGCAGGAACGCGCATGTCATGCTCCTTCGGGTTGGTGACATCCCTCCAACGCCGCCAGTGCCAAATCGTCGCTTGGGTTGCCGAAAATAAAGTGATGCTTATGTACTTTAGGGTATAATTCATACGCGCCGGTTCTCGCTCGAGGTCTGAGCGAGTATGGTCTTTCACTGCAGGATCACAGCCTTTGTCCGGTTCGTGGCAGGTGGTTGTTTAGACGACAATAGACAAACCCGTTCACCTGGACGCGGCACGACACCGGCAATGGTGATTGCGCCTGACAATGGCGGCGCTGGCGGTGAGCTACTTGCTGTTCTTGGCGGCGGCGTGCTCGGCCTTCGACATCGTCAGCTTTTCGGGATGGACGATGGTCTTGTTGGCGGCGGCGCGGGCGGCGCCGAGATTGGGAAATTCCGATTCCGCCCCTTCGCGTTGCAGCACATAAGTCGCCGACATCGCCTTGCCGCTTTTCTGGTCGGCGACCGTGCGCTTGACGATCGTCCAGTGAACGCGCCGGCTGCCGCTGTCTTCGGCCTCGTCGGGAACATCCTCGAAACCACGGTCGACCATCGATTCGAGCGCGTAGAGCTTCTGCTCGACCCGCCGCGGCCCGGCATCGCGGCCCCTGCCGCGTTGGCCGTCTCTGGCACCGCCCGGGCTTCTGCCGCGCGCACCGCGATCGACGCGATCGCGACCCGCGGGGCCGCTCGCGTCGCGATCACGAGGTCCCCGGCGCGGTCCGCGATTCTGCGGCTCGCCGACGGGCTGAGGTTGCGCGTCGTGCGGTCGTTCCTCGCCGGGGCGGCGGTTGCGTCCGCGATCACGTGGCGGTGGGTTGCGCTCGCGCGGCGCCCCTTCAGCCGATTGCCCGCCGCCAGGCGGCGAAGCGTCGCCCGTGCGTGGGGGCGGCCGCCGGCGCCGGCGGCGTCGTGGAAACTCGCCTTCGACGCGCGGTGCGACAGCCCCGGCTTCGGC
>DATKHX010000445.1:0-2176 GCA_035510075.1 Allostellaceae bacterium | reverse complement strand
CGATTTTTCTCGGCGCTGGTGCGGCCCTTGGTGTGGCTCGCGATCTTCGCCACCGGCTTTCAGTTCGTGCTCGGGGTGTCGATCATCCCGCCCTATGACACCTACATCCCCTATTCGATCTATATTGCCCCCGGCCTGATCGCGATGATCCTGATGTTCAACGGCATGCTGAGCTCATTGTCGATGGTCTACGACCGCGAGATGGGCAGCATGCGGGTGCTGATGGTCAGCCCGCTGCCGCGCTGGTTCCTGCTGACCGCGAAATTGTTTGCGGGGGTGATCGTCTCGGTGTTGCAGGCTTACGCGTTTCTGGCGATTGCATTGATCTGGGAGATTGAGCCGCCGTGGTACGGCTACATCGCCGTATTGCCGGCGCTGGTTCTCGCCGGGTTGATGTTGGGGGCGCTCGGCTTGTTGCTGTCCTCGGCGATCCGGCAGCTCGAAAACTTTGCCAGCGTCATGAATTTCGTGATCTTTCCGATGTTTTTCGCGTCCTCCGCACTCTATCCCTTGTGGCACGTCAAGGAAGCGAGCCTCGTGCTCTACCGGATCTGCGAACTGAACCCGTTCACGCATGCCGTCGAGCTGATCCGGTTTGCTCTCTACGGCCGGCTGGAGCCGATGTCCGCGGCGGTGCTCGTCGTCGCAACGGTCGTCTTTCTCGCATTAGCTGTCTACGGCTACGATCCGGCGAAAGGGCTGATGGCGCGCCGCGCCGCCGAGTAGCGCGTGTCTGCTAAATACTCCCTGGCGATGACGACTTTATCGGCGGCGGCGCTTGTTGCTGCGATCTCTGCGCGCTCGGCGCCGCCGCAAGCGGTGGATCCGGATTGGCCCTGTCAGCAGCGGCTGGTCCCTAAGCTGGCGGCGGCGGTGTACTGGAATGGGCCAACCCCGGAAGACCTCGGCGGCTGGCACGCCGATCCCCAGGTCGCCGGCCTCGTTCGGCGGTTGGCGCCGCGGCGGGTGTCGACCGAGGAAGGGTTGACGCAAATCGCTGCCTTCGCGCGGACCCTGTCGGGCGATCGCCCCCGTCGTTTGGCGCTCGCCTTTCGCGGGCTTCTCGACGAAAGCGACCGCGAGCGCGCCGGTCTGATCGAGGAGCTGAAAGAGATCGGCCGACGTCAGCGCGAGCTTGCCGATCTCGTCACGAGTCTTGGGACCGAGCTCAAAGCCATCCCGCCCGATGCCGCCGGCGAGGCAGGTGCCAAGCGCACCGACCTTCAGCAACGGTACGACTTCACCGCACGGAATTTCGAGGAGATCCAACGCACGATCCGCTATGCCTGCGAGACGCCGGTGGCGCTCGATGCCCGCCTCGGCGCCTGGGCCCGGGCGTTGCAGCAGGACGCCTCGCAATAGTCTAGGCGACTATCGCCCCGGCGGCGGCTTCCAGCCTTTCATCGTGTCGAGACCGCGCGCATTCGTCAGCACCGCGCCGCCGAAATCGGCTTCGGTCGCGTCGGCGCCGGTCAGGTCGGCACCGGTCAGGTCGGCGCCCGAAAGATCGGCTCCGGACAGATTTGCGCCGGCGAAATTCGCTCCGGTCAGGTTGGCGAAGCGCATCAGCGCCAGGCTGAGATCGGTCTTAGAAAAATTGGCTCCTGCCAGATCCGAACCAGAAAGGTCGCACCGCATCAGCCCCATGGACTGGTTCTTCATGTCGGCGCCCATCTTCGCGCCGCGAAAATCGGCGCCGCGCAAGTCGAACCGCGCCAAGCGGGCGAGGACGTGCGCGCCCGAGAAATTGGCGCCTCTGAATGTCGGCGCTTCAGCGGCGGAGTAGTCCAGCCCGGACGCAACGACGAGGCCGAGAAGGCTCGACCGCGACAGATTGGCGTCGGTGAAATTCGCCCGCATGATCCAGGCGAGGTCGAGCTTGGCACCGGACAGATCGACGCCCGAGAAATCCGCGCCGACCAATTTTGCGCCAAACAGATTGGCGCCGGAAAGGTTCGCGCGTCTGAAGTCGAAATTGCTCAAATCGAGGTTCTCGAGCGATTTCCCCGAAAGATCGGCTGGTCGATCGGATGCGGCCGCGGCCACAATGGCGTGAACCTGCTCGGCGCTGAGATCGGCCCCCAAGGCCGGCGCGATCGCCAACATCACCCAGACCCACGCCAAGCCGACGGCTTTGCTCATCGGTATCCCGGGACCGGGGCCGCCGCCGCGAGCG
>DATKHX010000444.1:0-15846 GCA_035510075.1 Allostellaceae bacterium | reverse complement strand
TGGGACCGGGCGCGGCATCGCGATCCACGAATGCTACGGCTCGATCGTCGGTGCGGTTGCCGAGGTCGCGGTGACCAAGGGCGAAGTCGCCGTCAAACGCGTCGTCGTCGCCCTCGATTGCGGGCATGCGGTCAATCCGCTGACCGTCGCCGAGCAGCTCGAGGGCGGCACGATCTGGGGGTTGTCGGCAGCCCTCTTCGGCAAGAACACGGTCAAGGACGGCGCCGTCGTCGAGACCAATTTCGACACCTATCCGGTCGTGCGCATGGCTCAGGCGCCGAAGATCGAGACATATTTGGCGCTGACCGGCGGCAAGAAATGGGGTGGGGTCGGCGAGCCTGGCGCGGCGCCGGTGGCGCCCGCCGTCACCAACGCGATCTTTGCCGCCACCGGTAAGCGCATTCGCCAATTGCCGATCCGCGACACCGACCTCTCGGGTCCCGCTTGATCCGGCAAACGCCGTTAGGCGAGGCACCATAGGCGGCGCAAGCGCTCGTGGTGGCGGAGGAGCCAGTAGAGGGCGACCAAGGTGTGGCCGTTCTCGATCGCGCCGGCGTCGAGCAGCGCTTCGATCTCGGCGACGGTCTTGACTGTCGTGCGGATGTCCTCGCCTTCTTCCGGCAGCCCGTGGACACCGCCGGCGGCGCCCGCATCGACGCGCACGCAGAACAAAAAGACGCTCTCGTCGCTGTCCCCGGGTGACGGCAGATAGCGTTGGATCGGGATCGGGTCGCCGATGAAGGCAAGCCCGGTCTCCTCGCGCATCTCGCGCCCGGCCACAGCTTCGGGCTTTTCGCCGGGATCGACCAGTCCCGCGGGGATCTCGATCTGCCAAGGGGCGGCGGCGGCCAACAACGCCGGCAACCGAAACTGTTCGATCAAGAGGACGCTATCGCGCACCGGGTCATAGGGCACCATCGCCACCGCCGGGCCACGCCGCATCACGTCGTAGCTGCGCACTGGGCTCCACTTGCCGGAATAGAGCCGCTGGCGGAAACGAAACGTGTCTATTCGTAAAAAGCGCTCGAATGCCTTGGTTGCCTCGATGATCTCGACATCGGGATGCGGGGGAAGGGTAGGGGAGGCGGGTTCGGTCATGCCGGAGCTTCGCTCGTGGCGGGGGCGGCCGGGACGACAGTGGCCGCGGGCGGGTTGCGCGGCAGGCGGATCGCGAACTCGGTGAACTCGCCCTCGCGGCTGTCGACGGCGATGGTGCCGGCATGCTGCTGGACGACGATGTCATAGCTGATCGACAGCCCTAGCCCGGTGCCCTCGCCGGTCGGCTTGGTCGTAAAAAACGGGGTGAAGACCTGGTTGCGCACGTCAGGCGGCATGCCGATGCCGTTGTCGCGAACCCGGACCTCGATCTCTTCGCCGCAATCGCGGCTGGTGACCTTCACGGCCGGGGCGTAGGCGGGGTCGGCATCCTCGCGGCGGCGTTTGTTGACCGCGTAAAAGGCGTTGCCGAATAGGTTCAGAAACACCCGGGTGATATCCTGCGGCACGATTTCGAGCGGGCCGAGGTTGGGGTCGAGATCGCGTTGCAAGGCGACGTTGAAGCTTTGATCCTGGGCGCGGGCGCCGTGGAAAGCAAGGTTGAGAGCCTCCTCGATCACGGCGTTGAGATTGCTCTTTCGGCGCTCGCCGCTGCCGCCGCGCGAATGCAGCAGCATGCTGGTGACGATGCCGTCGGCGCGCCGCCCGTGCTCGATGATCTTGGCCAAATTGACATCGAGGGTCGTGATCAGCTCGGTCAGGTCATCGTTCTTGACGCTCGGTTCTCCCTCGGGCGGCTCGACGGTTTCCTTTAATTCGGCGAGCAGTTCGCGGGACAAGTCGGCAAAATTATTGACGAAATTGAGGGGATTCTTGATCTCGTGCGCGATGCCGGCGGTCAGCTGGCCCAGCGACGCCATCTTTTCGGAGTGGATCAGGCTGATCTGCGCCGCTTTGAGCTGGTCATGGGCGGCGCGCAGATCGGCTTCGCGGCGAAGCTGCTCCTCGAACAATTTGGCGTTGCGCACGGCAAGCGCCGATTGGATCGCAAAGGCCTCCACCAACCCGACGGTTTCGTTGGAAAAACTCCCGGGATGGCGGCGGACGACGATCAGCCCGCCAAGGATGGTCTGCTCGTGCAGCAGCGGGGCGGCGAGCAGCGAGCAATAGCCGAGGCTAACCAGCTCGGCGGCAATCTCGGGTATGCCGATGGCGGTGCGGTCGCGCAGGTCGGGGATCTGTATCGGCGTCGTGCTGATCGCGGACCGCCCGGCCGCCCCCTCGCCATACCGGATCGGGTGCGCCTTCAGCCGTTCGGCCAATTTCGGGTCCGCGCCATGGCTCAGGCGGAAGTGAAATTGGTGGGTCGCCTCGTCGTATTCGTAGATCATGCCCGCGGCAGCGCCGGAAAATTCGATGGCGCGCGCGACAACGAGGCCGAGGACGGCTTCGAGGTCGAGCGTCGAGCCGACGGCGCGGCCGACCGCGCGCAACGCTTCGAATTGCGCCAAGGTGCGGCGGAGCTCTTCGAGGGTGTCGCGAAAGGCGGCGAGGGTGCGCGCCATCGCGCCGATCTCGTCGGGTCCCGCGGGCGGGATGGTCACGGCGAGATTCCCGGCATTGAGCCCGTTCATCGCCACCACCAGCTGGCGCAACGGGACCGCGATCGAGCGCAGGACTAGCAGGGTCAGAACGGCGCCGACCATGATCGCCGCGACGATCACGATGCGCGAGACGCGGGTCGCCCCCCTTGCTTCGCGAACGACTCGCTCTCGCGCCGCGATCGCCTCGCCGGTCAAGCGATCGGCAATCGCGCTGAGGAGCCGGTCGGCGACGACGCTGTGCAAGCTCGCTTGCGCCAAGAGCGAGTTGCCGATCACCCGACGCTCGTTGGTGTATTCGTCGACCGCCTGATGCGCGAGCCGCTCATATTGCGCCAGCTCGGCGCGAATCTCGGCGACGGCCTGCGGCTGGTGCTGCGCCAGCGCGTCGAGATGCCGTTCCATTTGCTGCTTCGCCGCTGCGGCGTTGCGTTCGGACAAGGTCAGCATGCTGACCGCCAGATTGGTCAGCCAATAGCGCATCTCGCCAAAGGCGATCTGCGCATCGTCCGCCTCCTCGATCAGGTCGATCAGGTTGGCGGCTTTGTCCATGCCGGCGGCATTTTCCGCGAGCTTTTGGTTCAGGTAGACGCAAGTCCCTACAAGGAACAGCAGGAGCGCGCCGGACAACACGACCAGCCGGGCCCGGATCGGCAGCTGCGCCATCATCCCGCGCCCGCCATGCTGCCGGTCACCGCAAAAGGACGATGCTCACGACCCCGCCGAGGTCGCCCACCTTGCGCCCCTCCTTTGGATAGCCGGTAATGTCGAGCTCGCCCTTCGGCATGCCGTGGCAGGCGAGGCAGGATTGCCGATAATATTCCGGCACGGCGATGCGGTAGGCGGGGCGGCCGTTGATCGGTGCCATGGCCGAAAAGGGCTGGCCCTTCGGCCAGTCCGGGCTGAGCAGCTTGGTTTCGATAACCCCCATCTCCCAGGGATCGGGCCGCGCCTTGCGGTTACGGACGAGATCGGGCGGGGCGGTGATTTTCAACGTGGCTTCACCCTGCGCCAAGCTGTTGAAAGCCTCGCTGACGAGGCGCCCGAACACCGCTGGGATGAATCCCTTAAAGCCGGTGCCCTTCTCGTTTATCGTCACCTGGTTGCCTTCCACAACTTCGACGATAGCGCTCATCATCGCATGCAGCAGGCGTCCCTTGCGTGAGGTCTTGTCGATCGCCTCCGGGTCGACGCCGGTGTTTTTGCGATAAAGCGCAATCGCGTCGCCCAGCACTTTCTGCCCGGTCAGGTGCTTGTCGCCGAGATTGGGATCGTTGATCAGCTCCTGGTTGTTGGAGATGACGGTCCGCGCGTCGCGCACCATCTCGGCCAGGGTCTGCGCGATCGCCTCATCCTTGTCGGCGGGCGCGGTGTCGGCAACCGCACCCCGTGGTATGGCATGCGCCAGCAAAACGCCCATCACTACGTTGATGGCCGCGCGCCGCAACCCTATCGCCATCCTCGCCGTCGACACTTTCACGCGCCTGCCATCGCTCGCTGCCGACTGTGCACGCGGGCTTCGGGCGAAGCAACGGTATTGGCCCCGCCGCCTCGTCGAGCCCGCGGCATGAGGCCCGATCATTTCCCCGACTGCCGCGGAACCAGTTCGGCGAGCCGCTCTTTCAGACGGTCGAAATCGACGGGCTTTGGCAAAAAGGCCGCGGCGCCGAGCCGCTCCGCGGTTCGCATGCGCTCGTCGTCGCCGTAGGCCGTTACCATCACCACCGGCAATTCCGGCCGCCGCTGCTTGATCTCCCGCAACAAGGCGAGCCCGTCCATGCCCGGCATGTTGATGTCCGACAGGATCACGATCAGCTCCGGGCCGATTTCAGCAACGCGGCGCAAGCCTTCCTCGCCCGAGGCGGCGAAGTGCAGCACGTATCGGCCCTGGCGGACTTCGCGGCGAAACCGCTGGCGGAACAGATCGGCCACGTCCGGCTCGTCGTCGACGATAAGGATGCTGAACCCCATGCCTCGAACCTCCTGATGCGGCTGCGGCCAATCGCTCAAACGATGCGCCCGTCGAGGATGGCGCCCGGCGAACCGGTCTCGATCTCGACGACCCACAGGTCGGGGTCGCGTCCGCGCTGGCGGGCGATATAGGAATCGGCGTCCGGCTCGGCGATAGGCACGGGTCCGGTCGCTCGCATCCAAACCAGCTCGCCATCCGGCCGGCGCGTCTGGGTCAGCACCGAGCAACCCTCGCCGCGGGCAGTCAGCTTCAGCAGGATGGCGCCGGAATCGACGTCGCCGCGAGCGGTCACCGCGACCGCTATCGCGGCGAGATCGCAGCGCCGAACGAGCGCCTTGATCCACAACCCGGACTTGAGCCGCGCTTCCATCAGGCTCGGCTGCACCCGTCGCAGGTACACATCAGGCGCGGCCGGGTGCCAGCGGCAGGCGAACGTGAATCTGCAAGCCGTGCGGGGATCGGTTCGCGGCAACGATCGTGCCGCCCATCGCCTCGACGTTGCGCCGTGCGATCCATAGCCCGATGCCGAAATAGCTGCCCCGCGCCTCACCCGCGGCATCGTCGCGGCGTTCGGAATAGTAGCGCTCGAAGATTCGCTCGATCTGACCTTCGGGTACCCCCGGACCGCGATCGGAGACGATGAGATGGGCGAAGCGGCCGTCATGCGACAGATGAACCAACACCTCGCCGCCGGCGGACGAGAACGAGACCGCATTGTCGATCAAATTGTCGAGAACGGTCTCGATCATCGCTTCGCTGCCGAGGACATTGAGACCGGGCAGCAGATCCGCGGTGATCGTCAGGTCGCGGCTGGCGAGCACGATCGTCACATCGCGGTCGTCGTGGATCGCGGAGCGGGTTTGGACGAGGCGGCCGATGACTCGCCCGAGATCGACCGGCGTCAGCGGCTCGTCGATCAGATCGGCGGTGGCTTCGTCGAGCTCGCGTGCCGAAGCGACGAGCCCGTCGAGCCGGTCGAGGGCATGTTCGACCACGCCGATCGCCCGCTGCGCCCGGCGATTGTCTTCGGGCATGTTGCGGCGCAGCGGTTCGAGCGACTGGCGGATGACCGCGATCGGTGTTTTGAAAGCGTGTGCGTTGTCTTCCGCCGCCTGGCGGATTTCGGCGGCCGAGCGGTGGATCGCGTCGACCATGCGGTCGAATTCGGCGGCGACCTCGCCGAGCTCGGGCACGTCCGCCCTCGCGCGGAACGACCCGGCATCCGGTCCTTGCTCGCGAATTCGCCGGGCGCGTCGGGCAAAGCGGCGCAGCCCGCCGCGGACGCTGAGCAAAGTCGAAAAAGTGATCGCCGCCATCGCGAGATATATGATCGCGGCAACGCGAACCGACGGCGTCGCCCAATAGGGTTGGCCAAGATGGGCGGACGGAAAGGCGTCCTGGGAGAACGAAGCCACCACCGCCCAGCAGCCCGCCGAGGTCGCGAGCGGCGTCACGGCGGTGACGATCTCAGCGCCGCCGGTCGGGCGATGGTAGATCAGCGAAAACGGCATTTCCCCGCGGCAATTCTGGGCGAGCCGGTCGAGCACCCCCTGTTGTGCCAAGGTGTTGCGCTCGGCTTGGAGATTGGGGGGCGAAACCGTGGGCCACGATGCGACATAATAGAAGCCGTCGCCGCCGGCGCCGGCGGGGGCGAGCAGCAATTTGATCGTGGTCACTTCGCCGGCAAAGCGGCTGAGGTTCGCACCAAGCCCGGGCAACGAGTCGATATCGGCATTTTGCAGCATCGGCAGCAAAGATTGGCTGATCACCCGCCCCTCGTCGCGCACGCTGCGCAGCAGCAATTCCTGGCTTTCCTCGTAGGCGTTGCGGAACTCGATGTAGAGAAACGCCGGAACCAGCAAAAAGATGATGGCAAGGAGGATCGTCTTGCCCGTTAGCGACCACGCCCAGCGCAGCCCACGCCGCCATTCATAGCTCTGCGGTCCAGCGGTATCCGAAACCGGCGTAGTTCTGGATGTGGTCGAAATCGGGGTCGCGGTCGCGGAATTTCTTGCGGATACGCTTGATGAAGGTACGGACATTCGCGCGGTACCCCTCTGCTCCGTGCCCAGCGACGAAATCCTTACCATGGACGAGATCATAGATTTCGCGATAACCGACGTCTTGGCCGGCCTTTTCGGCGAGAAGCGCCAAGATCTTGAACTCCGTCAGGGTAAGATCGATCGTCGCTCCCGACCACATGGCCCGGCTGATATCGAAGCGCAGCTCCAATAAGCCGAGCGTCATCTGTTCCGCGCGCGTCGGCTCGGGATCGGCGGCGGGCCGCGCTCCGTCGGTGATCAGCTGCAGGCGCTTGACCAGGATCGGCAGGCGGCGCGACTTGTCGATGAAATCGACCGCACCTCCGGCGAGGGCCGCCTCCTCGTAAATGTCGTCGGACAGCGCCGTCAAAAAGATCACCGGGATCCCGATCCCCCGACTGCGCATGCGACGCAGGACTTCGATCCCGGTCAGTTGCGGCATGCGCCAGTCGAGCAGCATGACATCGGCGCCGCCGCCATCTTCGAGATAGGCGAGCGCGTCTCTGCCATTGTCGAAGCTGGTGACCTCGTAGCCTTCATCGATCAGGTTGAGGCCGAGCGATTCGCGGAACAGATCGTCATCGTCTACGAGGAGGAGGTGCGGCATCGTCCGGCAGACCTCAGCCTCCGCGGGCGATCATTAAAGACCGCAAGCAGTCCTGCCGGCCGGCCGGGTCGGCGGGCTCGCCCTTAAAGGCGTAATGCAATGTCCGCATCTTGCCGCTGCGCAGATCGAGGTAAAAGAACAGGTCCAGTTCACAAAGAGGGTTGCGATAACGCCAGATGGTCGCCGGCGGCGCCTCGGACTGCTCGGTGGCGGGTCCGAGCAGGTGCGTCGCCCCGGCTTGGTCGAGCCCAATCAGCTCGGTCGTGCTCGGCGCCCGCGCGGCCGGCGCAGGGTTGGGCATTGGGGTGATCGGTGCAGGGTTGGCGAGCGCCATCGCTTCGGTGCCGGCTTCGGGTCCGTCGGCCGAGTTGTCGGGCGGCGGGGTCGGCTTATGGGCCGGCAGCGGGAATGCGCGGCGCCGTGGCAGGACGGGCGGAGGCGGCGGGGGCGGTTCGATCGCCACCGTCTGCGGCGGCGCCGGCGCCGGCTTTTCGGCGCACGAGGCGAGCACACCCACACTCAGGCTCATGAGCGCCGGATAGACGAACGAACGCCGCCGCTCGACCCAATTTACCGCTACCACAACCCGGCTCGCATTGATCTTTCACGGCGGAGCTTGAATATAACACACATTACCGTCGCGCCAGACGCTCGACGACGCCAATGTCGCCGTCGCGGTAAATCGCCACCAGCTCGCGATCATTCAGCATGACATAGGTGTGGTCGCCTTGATCGCAGCGGAGCAGGGCCACCGGATAAGTCGGCGCCGCCAGCAACTCCGATAAATTCTTGCTGAGGTTGGGTTGGCGCGGCAGCAGCCCGGTCAACGCGTCGCGGTTCCAAACCGCGTAGCCGAAGCTGAAGGCGCCGTTGCAGGTCTTGCTGTCGAGCGGGGTGGTCTGACCATCGGGCTGGTTTTCGATGACGGTATCCTGCTTGATTGTGACCGTGTCGTTGTCGGCGGTCGCCCAGGTGCCGACGAACGGGTTTGACGGCTGCGGCTGCGGAACTGCGCAGGCGGCAACCGCCGTCGCGAGCATAGTCGGGACGGTACGCTGAAGGAGCTGTCGGTTTCGGCGGCGGGACACCCTAACCTTTATATCGAAACAGATCGTGCCAGCATATCGCGAATATTACGGAAGCGCGACAGTCCCGAGGGCATTTTCGGGCGAGAGGTCCGAAGGGCGGGAAAGCCGGGTGCGGCTTGACGTAGCGCGGGCGCAGGGTCAGGCTCGCGCGGCGAGAAAAGCCGCGGAGTGCGATCCATGAAACTGATGTGGTTTCACCTGATGCCCTACACCGAATTGCCGGACGATTTCCGGGAGAAGCATCCCTCGGTGTGGGTCGACATCCATTCCTCGCTGTTCGACCCGCGGCGTGCGCATCACATGTACAACGACTTTATGGACGAGCTCGAATTTGCCGCCGAATGCGGGTTCGACGCGGTCTGCGTCAACGAGCATCATTCGAACGGCTATGGGCTGATGCCGTCGCCCAATCTGATCGCCTCGGCCTTGGCGCGGCGTACGAGCGATACCGCGCTGTGCGTGATGGGGAACTCCTTGGCGCTGTACAACCCGCCGACGCGGGTCGCCGAAGAGTTCGCGATGATCGACGTGATCTCGGGCGGGCGGCTGATCGCCGGGTTCCCGGTCGGCACACCGATGGACACCTGCTTTGCCTATGGCCAGAACCCGAGCCAGCTGCGCGAGCGCTACGGAGAGGCGCATGACCTCGTGGTGCGCGCCTGGACTGAGCAAGACACCTTTGCCTTCAACGGCCGCTTCAACCAGCAGCGCTACGTCAACATCTGGCCGCGCCCCATTCAGAAGCCGCACCCGCCGATCTGGATCCCGGGCGGCGGCTCGGTCGAGACCTGGCAATGGTGCGCCGAGATGGATTACGTCTACGCCTACCTGTCCTATTTCGGCTTCAAGGACGGGCGCGCCACGATGCAGGGCTTTTGGGACGAGATGGCGCGGCTCGGCAAGGACCGGAACCCGTATCGCGCCGGCTTTTTGCAATTTGTCGGCGTCGCCGAAAGCCGCGACGAGGCGCTGCGGCTCTACAAGGAGCCGGCCGAGTATTTCTATGGCCGCTGCCTGCGGGTCGACCCGAAATGGGCGATGCCGCCCGGCTACATCACCGAGGCGACACAACGCGCCGGTGTCGTTGGCCAGATCGGCCGTGCCGCCAGCCTCGACGCCCGGCAAAAAGCCCGTGCGACGACCGACATCGCCGACATCGTCGATCGCGGCTATGTCATCGTCGGCTCGCCCGACGAGGTTGTCGAGCAACTGACCGAGGTCGCGACCGACCTCAACGTCGGCCATCTGATGCTGCTGTTGCAGTTCGGCAGCATGGGCAAGGAGCTGGCGGCGTACAACACGCGTCTCTTCGCCGAGCGGGTGATGCCGCGGTTAAAGGGCCTGTTCTCCGAGTGGGAGGACCGCTGGTGGCCGCAGCCGATGGCGCGAGCCGAGCGCGCCGTGGTGCAGCCGCCGCTCCTCGCCGCCGAATAGCGCCGCAGCAGACCGCGCGTCCCTGACGCTGCGGATCATGCGCGCTAGTCGCCGTGGGCACCGAGCCGCTGCCGCCTCGCAGACCCGAAAAGGTTCCGGGCCTTCAGCGACGTTTCGCAGCGGTCGTCGATGCGCAGTACAGAATTTATTACAATATCGTTATCCTCGTCCGAAATTTACTTACGGATTCACAGGCGTCATATTGATGCCCTAAAGGCCGATCAGCGTCCCCGTTTCTCGAACACCTGCATTTTTACGGGAAGGCGAAGCTAGAACGTGCGGTTTGGCTCGGTGGTCGAGCCGTTTCGCTGGTCTCGGAGATCCTTTGCCGGTGATCGGGGTGAACCAATGCTCCACCTCCGCCGCTTCACTGGCAAATCCCGGAAGCTCGGCTTTCGGGCAGGTGTGCAAACTCGCCTCTTAGAGGAAACGCGGGCATGACTTACCGACTGTCCTTCGATGACGGGATACCCATCTCGGTCAAAAAATGGCGCAATGAGGAAATCTCGCGAACCGAAACATTCCCGACCGAGCATGAGGCCCTGAAGCGGGCGCGCCAGCTGCTCGAGGACGGCGACCATCACGCCGTCGTGCTGAGCGACAGCTCCGGCAATGTCTTGGGCGGCATCCGCCTGCAACTCAAGCTCGGGATATTCGCAGAATAAGCGCGGGTGGGTGAACCCGCCGAGCGTCGGAGCCTCGCCGTAAAGCCCGCTCGCCGGCGCGGACGACGCGGCCCGACCCCGGACCGACCGGGCTGCGATTCACCCGGAGGCGGAGAAGCCGCCATCGACGGGGATGGCGGCGCCAGTGATGAAATCGGAGGCGGCGGAGGCGAGGAACACGGCAATGCCGGCGAGGTCTTCGGGCAAGCCCCAACGGCCGGCCGGGGTGCGCGCCAACACCCGCTCGTGAAGCCCACCGACCTGCAGGCGCGCGTCGCGGGTCAGCTCGGTGTCGATCCAGCCTGGCAGCACGGCGTTGACCTGGATGTTGTCGGTGGCCCAGGCCGCGGCCAGCGACTTTGTCATCTGCACGAGGCCGCCTTTGCTGACCGCATAGGGAACCGCGTAAGCGGAGCCAAAGATCGAGAACATCGAGCCGATATTGATGATCTTGCCACCGCCGCGGCGCCGCATCGCCGGATACGCCGCCTGCGCGCAGATAAAGGCGCCGGTCAGGTTGGTGTCGAGCACCGCGTGCCATTCCGCGGCGCTGTAGGCGTCAGGCGGCTTGCGGACCGACGTCCCGGCATTGTTGACGAGGATGTCGAGCCGGCCAAAATGGTCGAGGGTCGCGGCGACCATCGCCCGACACGAAGCCTCGTTGGCGACATCGAGCGGAATGAAGCAGCTTTCCGGGCCGAGATCGGCCAGCGCCGCCTTGGATTTGGCCTCGTCGCGCGCCGCCACGGCGATCTTGGCGCCGGCCGCGGCCAGCCCGCGCCCCATGCCGAACCCGACGCCGCCATTGCCGCCGGTGACGATTGCGACGCGCCCGCTGAGGTCGAAGAGTGTCATTCGAGGCGGGTCTAATTCGATTACGTCGAACAGAAGGAAGTGAAACGGCCCCTCACCCCGCCCGCTCCGCGCAAGCGGGGCGAGGGAGAAGAGAGGCAGGGGCTGCTCAGTAGACGCTCTTCAGCGGGGTCGTGTCGCGCTTGCCGACAGTGGCGCCGGCGTTGCCGGTGTCGCCATAGTCGAGCAGCTTGTTCGACAGGCTCTGCGAGCCGACCATGCCCGCGGCATCCGGCGCCTGGCTGTTGCCTCCAATGTTGGGCAGGCCGTTCTCGGCGCTGCGCAGACGCATGTCAGCGGCCTGCTTGCCCGGCACGCCGGGGCCCGCCTGCTCGATGATCTGCTCGGCCTGCTTTTCGGAGCTCTTCTCCTGAGGTCGTGGCGCCCCCGGCTCCGGCGGGCGCAGATTGAAGTCGGGCGGTATCGTCAACGGCGCCCGCGCTTCGACGGCGAACTCGTCCGGCATCGGCTGGTCGAGGCCGACCATCTGCTTCAGATCGCTGCACCCGGCAAGCAGCGATGCGCCAAGCAAGCAGGCAACGGAGAGCGCAAAAGAACCGCGGCTCGCGCCGCGAACCCGGCAGCATTCGATCATGGCACTGGTCCCTCCCGCGCGGAATCTAATGCACTTCGCGGCGAAGAAGCAAGCCGTCGAACAACATCATGGCGACGCCAAGACAAATCGCGCTATCGGCCAAGTTGAACGCCGGCCAATGCCAATATCCTATATGGAAATCGAGAAAATCGACGACCGCGCCGTGGCGAATCCGATCGACCACGTTGCCGATCGCACCGCCGACAATCAGCCCGATCGCGACGACGAGAAGCGGGCTCGACACGCGTTTCAGCCAATAAATCAGCCCGGCGACGATGATCACGGCAGCGAGCGAAAAGAGCAGGGTGCTGACGGCGCCGCCATCACCCGGAGCAGTATTGAACAGCCCGAAGCTCATTCCGCGATTGAAGGTCAGGATCAGATTGAAGAACGGAGTGACCCGGTCGGCGTCGAAGCCGCGCCCGCCGAAATGGGCGAGAACCGCCGCCTTGCTCAGCTGGTCGAGGATCGCGACGACAACCGCCGTGGCGAGCCCCCGCGCCAGCATCACCCGGCACTCGCCAGAGGTGCGGTGGCCCCTTGCGCGTCGACCACCGCGGCGCAGCGCCGGCAGAGATCGGCATGGCCCGGCACCTGTCCGACCTCCAGCAGCACCCGCCAGCACCGCTCGCACCGCTCGCCCGGCGCCGCCGTCACGCGAACACCGATATCGGGCAGATCCGGCAGGGTGAAGACGTCCTCGGGTGGCGACGCGGCGCGGACCGTGCCGGCCGAGGTGATGCACAGCTCGGCTAAGTCGACATCGCAGACGAGATCGACGAGCCGCTCGGGGACGAAGATCTCGACCGCCGCCTGCAGGCTCGATCCGACACGCTTGGCGCCGCGTTCGAGCTCCAAGGCGCCGGTGACGACGCGGCGCAGGTCGCGCAGCGCCCCCCAGCGCTCGCCCAGCGCCGGGTCCAGCCAATCGGCCGGAATGTCGGCAAACAACTCGAGATGAACGCTACGCTCCGGCGCGTCGCCATGACGGGCGAGCCAGGCTTCCTCGGCGGTAAAGCAGACGACTGGGGCGAGCCAGCGCACCAGCGCGTCAAAGGTGCGGTCGAGCACCGTGCGCACCGCCCGCCGCCGGATGTCCTCCGGGGCGTCGCAATAAAGCCGGTCCTTGCGGATGTCAAAATAGAAGGCCGAGAGGTCGACGGCGCAGAAATTGTGGAGCGCCGTGAACATGCCGTGGAAATCGAAGTCCAGGGCCGCGCGCCGCACCAGCGCGTCGAGCTCGGCCAGGCGATGCAATACCCATCGTTCGAGCTCCGGCATCGCCTCGGTGCCGACGGCCTCGACTGGCGCGAACCCGTCGAGCGCCCCCAACAGATAACGTAAGGTGTTGCGCAGCCGGCGATAAACGTCGCTCTGATGTTTCAGGATCTCGGGGCCGATGCGCAAATCATCGGAATAGTCGGAGCCGGCCACCCACAGGCGCAGAATATCGGCGCCGCTCTCTTTCATGATATCCTGCGGGGCGACGACGTTGCCGAGCGATTTCGACATCTTGCGGCCCTGCTCGTCGAGCACGAAGCCGTGGGTCAAGACCGCGTCATAAGGGGCGCGGCCACGGGTGCCGCAGGCTTCGAGCAGCGAGGAATGAAACCAGCCGCGATGCTGGTCGGAGCCTTCTAGGTAAAGCGAAGCGGGCCATTTGAGCTCAGGCCGCTGCTCCAGCACAAAGGCGTGGGTCGAGCCCGAGTCGAACCACACCTCGACGATGTCGGTGACTCTCTCCCATTCCGCTGCGTCGTAGGCGTTGCCGAGGAACAGCGCCGGGTCGGCGCGAAACCAGATCTCGGAACCATGGCATTCGACCGCCGCGGCGACGCGCTCGACGACCGTCGGGTCGCGCAACGGCTCGCCCGTTGTGCGATGGGTGAAGACCGCGATCGGCACGCCCCAGGTGCGCTGCCGTGATACGCACCAATCGGGGCGGTTCTCGACCATCGCTTCGATCCGATTGCGGCCCTGCGGCGGGACCCAGCGGGTTTCGGCGATGGCGGCGAGCGCCTTTTCGCGCAACCCGTTCGCCGTCATGCTGATGAACCATTGCGGTGTGTTGCGAAAGATCAATGGCGCCTTCGATCGCCACGAATGCGGATAGGAATGGACGAGCGCGTCGCGCGCCAGCAGGCCGCCGGCGGCGTCGATGGCGGCGATCACCGCGTCGTTGGCGTCGCCCGGCTTGCCGTCGCGCCGATAGACCGCGCGTCCGGCGAAAAGCGGCACCCCCGGCAGATAGACCCCGTCCGGCCCGACCGTGTCGGGCACCGGCAGCCCGTTTGCCTGGCCCAACTCGAAATCGTCGGCGCCGTGGCCGGGGGCTATGTGGACGAGACCCGTCCCCTGGCCGGCTTCGACAAAGCTCGCCGCCAGGAGCGGCACGCCGAATTCGTAGCCCTGGCCGGCAAGCGGATGACGCGCGACGGCGCCGGCGAGCGCCGTGCCGGGAAAGCGCCCCTGCACCGAATACGCCTCGATGCCGGCGCGGGCGGCGACCTCGTCGGCGAGCGATGCCGCGACCAGCAAGGTTTCTCCGGGCCGTGCGCGGCTCCCTTCGGCCACCTTGTCGACGCGCATCGCGGCATAGTCGAGCGCCGCGCTGAACGCGAGCGCGCGGTTGCCCGGCAGGGTCCAGGGCGTCGTCGTCCAGATCAGCGCCGCTGCGTCGACCAGCGCCGGCAGGCCGGTCGTGACGATCGGGAACCGCACCCAGACGGTGGTCGAGCGATGGTCGTGGTACTCGACCTCGGCCTCGGCGAGGGCGGTCTGTTCGACGACCGACCACAAGACCGGTTTCGAGCCGCGATAGAGCCCGCCATCGACCAGGAACTTGCCGATCTCGCGGACGATCTGGGCCTCCGCCGAATAGGCCATCGTCGTATAGGGGTTGGCCCAGTCGCCGACGACGCCCAAGCGCTCGAACTCGGTCTTCTGGACCTCGATCCAATGAGCCGCGAATTCGCGGCATTCGCGGCGGAACTGCTCGGGCGGGACACTGTCTTTCGACATCTTCCGCGCCCGGTATTTCTCCTCGATCACCCACTCGATCGGCAGCCCGTGGCAGTCCCAGCCCGGTACATAAGGGGCGTCCTTGCCCAGCATCTGTTGCGAGCGGTTGACCACGTCCTTCAGGATCTTGTTCAGCGCGTGGCCGATATGGAGATGGCCGTTGGCGTAGGGCGGCCCGTCGTGCAGGACGAATTTCTCACGCCCGGCAGCGGTCTCGCGCATCAGGCGATAAAGGTCCATTGCCGCCCAGCGCGCCAGGATCGCCGGCTCGCGCTTTGGCAGATCGCCGCGCATCGGGAAATCGGTCTTGGGCAGAAAAACGGTCGGACGGTAATCCGTGGGCATCGGCGCAACGCTCTCCGGAAAGAGCGGCAAATATGGGGAACGTCGTCAACCCCGTCAACGAAAGCGCCGGCACCTCGGTTCTGGCGCCGGTTCCGGGTGGCGCTGCGCCGAAGTTGACCCGCCGATCCCCTCGATCGCCCCGAGGGCTTGAAACGCCGCTGCCCTGCGCCAATTATCCATCTGTCTAGATGGTTAATAGATGGAGACCGGATGGCAGACTTGCGCGAGCTTCGACCCAGGGCTGCCGATAGCGAGAAGATCACGATCAACCTCGGCTATGTCGACCTTGGTCATGTCGACCTCCTCGTGCGGGAGGGGTTCTATTCCAATCGTACCGATTTTATCCGGACAGCCATTCGCAACCAGCTCGACCGGCATAACGAGTCGGTCAAGCAGTCGGTAGCGCGCCATCACTTAGAGCTGGGGCTCAGACGTTACAGCCGCGAAGACCTGGAAGCGGTTCAGGCCGCGGGTGAGACGCTGCACATCCATGTCCTGGGTCTCGCCCAGATTGCGGACGATGTGCCGCCGGAGCTGGCGCTTCGAACGATCGGCTCGATCCACGTCCTCGGGGCCTTGCAAATGAGCCCCGCGCTCAAGGCGGCTTTGCGCGACCGTATTCGATAGC
>DATKHX010000443.1:0-5069 GCA_035510075.1 Allostellaceae bacterium | reverse complement strand
CGGCGCGGTACCAAAAGGGGTTGATGCTGAGCGCCTCGACATCGACGCCTTCGGCGTCCATCTCGGCGATGCGGTCGGAGACGTTCGACCACAATAGACCCGGCGCTTCGAGTGGGTGGTTGATCACCGCCGCCGCCTCGGGGACGATCGTGTGGGCGTGGACGTCGACCGTTTTGACCCGCTTGCCGCTGACCACGACCTCGCGCCGCCGCCCCGGCTGTGCGGTCCCCTGCTGGGACTGGCCTTGCGCGGCATGCGCCGGCCGCGCCCGCGCCAGGTTGCAGCCCACAAAGGCGATCCCGGCGAGCGCGCCGGTCAGCAATTCTGCACCGATGGCCATTTCCTCGTCCCCTTGTTTGATTACGCTCGGCGAAATCTATCGGCCGCTCGGGCGCGGCGCTACCGCTTTGCGACTAGAGGGACGGAGGATTGACGCGGACGCGGCCCGGCCGGTGCTCCGCCATATGCAGCGACGGCCCGGCGTTGTCAGGCCTAGGAATAGAGCGCGAGATCTGCGAAGGGCCTGATCGCCACCCGCCGCGGCAGCGACGATCGTTGCGGGCGACGCCGGCTGGCGCCACTGCGGCCAGCGCGCGTGCCGGCGATCAGTCGGCGCGCGCGGAGGTGCCGGTCAGCATGTCGGCTTTGCGGTTCAGCGCGGCGATCAGGCCGTCGACGCCCTGGCTGCGGACGATCGAGGCGAACTCGGAGCGGCGCGTAGCGATCTCGCTGATCGTGCCGTCGAGATAGATGTCGGAGATCAACCAGCCGCCGCCCGCCTGGCGCATCATGTAATCGACCTCGACCGGGTCGCCATTAGCCTTGATGATCGTGCTGCGGACCATAACGCCGCCGGCCATCGGCTGTTCGCCGGTCACCTGCAATCTTTGGCCGTGATAGCTGTCGAAACGATCGGCGTAAATCGCCGAAACGTAGCGGCCGTAGCTTTCCGTGACCTGCTGCTGCTGCGTCGGCGTCAAGCTCGCCCAGGCCGGGCCGACCGATAACCGCGCCATGATCGGCAAGTCGAAGGTGCGGCGGATGACCGGCGCCAGCTCGGCATAGCGCCCGCTCTCGCCGAGCGTCGAACCGTTCCTCATCGTCACCAGCAGGTTGTTGTAGAGGCCCTGGACGATCTCGCCGGCCCCGCCTACGGATGCCGAGCCGGGTTGCGACCACGCTGCCAGCGTCAGCATGACAGCCAAACCCGCCGCTTTTTTCCCAAATTTCGCCACCCGCGCATCACGCGCCGACGTCGAAAGCTTTTTAAAGCTACCCTGGATCATGCCACATCTCGATGGTTCTAGTCTCCCGTCGGTCAGGTACGTGCTGCGATGCGATATTCAAGGACATGGCTGAGCTGCGGGTGAAGCAACCCGATGTCACAAGACGCGCTCTTGCAATTGCGCCCCCCGTCTTAGCATCCCGGCACACGCCCCCGAGTTGGTGCCGCCGTGACAAAACCTCGTGGCCGACGTTGTGTCAGAAAAGCGTCCGTATGGCTTCTTGCGGCCGCCTCTCATCTGGCAGCTGGCGTTCTGCACAACAGCGGTGACCCATGCAATCCCCGTTCGATTTGTTGGCATTGTTGCTAGTTTTAGCAGGAATTTTTGGATATTTGAACCATCGCATTCTTCGCTTGCCGCTGACGGTCGGGTTGCTGCTGTTGGCGCTCTTGAGCGCGCTCGTGCTGATCGCGGTCGGCGCGGCCTTTCCGCGGCTCGGGCTCAAGCTCGCAATCCGCGGGCTGCTTGCCGGCATCAATCTTCCGGTTGCGTTGCTGAACGGCTTTTTAAGCTTTTTATTGTTTGCCGGCGCACTCGAAGTCGATTTCGCGGAGCTGTTCGCGCGCAAATGGACGATTCTGGCGCTGGCGATCGTCGGCACGGTGCTCTCGACGGTGCTGGTCGCAGCGGCGCTCTATGGCGTGTCGGCGGCGCTGGCGATCGGCATCCCGGTTGCCTGGTGCCTCGTCTTCGGCGCGTTGATCTCGCCGACCGACCCGGTGGCGGTGCTGCTGGTGCTGCGCCGGGTCGGCATCTCGCAGTCGCTGCAGGCGGTCATCGCCGGCGAAAGCCTGTTCAACGACGGCATCGGCGTCGTGTTGTTCTCGCTCTTGCTTTCGCTCGCGACCGGAGCCGGCGGGCAGGGGCATGGGCCGCTGGCGATCGCCGCAGCCTTCGTACTGTCGGCGGTCGGCGGCGGGCTGCTCGGCCTGGCGCTCGGCTATGGCGCGTTTCTGATGATCCGCGGGGTCGACGACTACAACGTCGAGCTGATCATCTCGCTGGCGCTCGTCACCGGCACCTACAGCCTCGCCGGGATGCTGCAGGTCTCCGGTCCGGTCGCGGTGGTCGTCGCCGGCATCCTGATCGGCAATCACGGCATGCAACGGGCGATGAGCGAGCGGACGCGCCAGCATTTGAAAACATTCTGGCTGATGATCGACGACACGTTGAACGCACTGTTGTTTTTGCTGATCGGGCTGGAAATCGCCGCGATCGACTTGACGGCGCCCGCGCTGTTGGCAACGGCCGCGATGATCCCGATCGCGCTGATCGTCCGCTGGCTCAGCGTTACCGCCTCGGCATTGCCGCTCAGCTTGCGCCTGCCTCGCCGGTTCGGGTCGTCGCTGGTGCTGACCTGGGGCGGGCTGCGCGGCGGGATCGCGGTGGCGCTGGCGCTGTCCTTGCCGCCCGGCCGATATAAGGACGCGCTGCTGACGATCGCCTACGGCATCGTCGTATTCTCGATCGTCGTGCAAGGTTTGACGCTCGAATGGGTTGCCCGGCGCGCGTTGCCGCCGATGCCGGCGGCCGCCGCCGCGGAAGAGGACTGAAGGTCGCCCGACTGCGCTATAAGGAGGCGCCAATCTGTTGCTGGGCTGCCGCGGCCAGACAGAGCAGCCCTGACGCCCACCAGGGATAAAGACGCCCGCCATGGACAAAAAGGTTCACATCAACTTCTGGTACGTGATCGCCGCGGTCCTCGGCATGCTGTGGATTCAGAGCCTGTATCTGCAAAGCACCGAGCGCACCTCGATACCGTACAGCCGCTTCCAGACCCTGCTCAACGAAGACAAGATCGCTCAAATCGAGATCGGCCCCAATTACATCACCGGCTCGCTAAAGAAGGCGGAGCCCGACGGGCTCAACGACTTTATCACGACGCGGGTGGCGCCCGATCTCGCGCAGAGCCTCGACAAGCATGGCGTCACCTACAGCGGCATCGTCGAGAGCCATCTTATCCGAAACCTTCTGTCGTGGATCCTGCCGGCGATCGTCTTTGTCGGGATCTGGATGTTCGCGATCCGTCGCATGGGGCAGGGCGGGCTCGGCGGGGTCATGCAGATCGGCAAGAGCCGCGCCAAGATCTATGTCGAGAAGGAAACCAAGGTCACCTTCGCCGATGTCGCCGGGGTCGACGAGGCCAAAGAAGAGCTCGAAGAAATCGTCAACTTCCTCAAGGACCCGAAAGTCTACGGACGCCTCGGCGGCCGGCCGCCAAAGGGTGTCTTGCTGGTCGGCCCGCCGGGAACCGGCAAGACCCTGCTCGCCCGCGCCGTCGCCGGCGAGGCCGGTGTTCCGTTCTTTTCGATTTCGGGGTCGGAATTCGTCGAGATGTTCGTTGGCGTCGGCGCGGCCCGCGTGCGCGATCTGTTCGAGCAGGCGCGCCAGCACGCCCCGGCGATCATCTTTATCGACGAGCTCGACGCGCTCGGCCGCGCCCGCGGCCCGTTCGCCGGCGGCGGCCAGGACGAGAAGGACCAGACCTTGAACCAGCTGTTGGCCGAGCTCGACGGGTTCGACCCGGCGAGCGGCCTGGTCCTGCTCGGCGCGACCAATCGCCCCGAGGTCCTCGACCCGGCATTGCTGCGCGCCGGGCGCTTCGATCGCCAGATCCTGGTCGACCGCCCGGACAAGCGCGGGCGCGAGCAGATCCTTGCTGTTCACCTAAAAAAGTCAAAGCTCGCCGCCGATGTAATTTCGGAGCAAATCGCGGCCCTGACCCCCGGCTTCACCGGCGCCGATCTCGCCAACCTCGTCAACGAAGCGACGCTGCTCGCCACCCGGCGCAATGCCGAGGCCGTCGCGATGGACGATTTCAACAACGCGATCGAGCGCATGGTGGCCGGCCTTGAAAAGCGCAACCGCCTCCTAAACCCGCTGGAGCGCCGCGTCGTCGCCTATCACGAGCTGGGCCACGCGATGGTCGGGCTGGCGTTGCCGGGGCTCGACACGGTGCACAAGGTGTCGATCATCCCGCACGGCATCGGCGCGCTCGGCTATACGATCCAGCGTCCGACCGAGGACCGCTACCTGATGACCCGCGCCGAGCTCGGATACAAGATGGCGGGATTGCTCGGCGGCCGGGCCTCGGAAAAGCTCGTTTTCGACGAGATCTCGACGGGTGCCGCCGACGATCTCGCCCGCGCCACCGACATCGCGCGCGCGATGGTGCTGCGCTACGGCATGAGCGACGCGCTCGGCAACGTCGCCTACGACCGCGATCGCCAGCCGTTTTTGCAGCCGGCTTACCCGGTGCCGCAGGAGCGCGTCTACAGCGACGGCACCGCCGAGGCTGTCGACCGCGCGGTGCGCGCCCTCGTCGACCACGCCTTCGCCGTCGCCACCGCCGTCCTGCAGTGCAATCGCGCCCTGCTCGATCGCACCGCCGCGGCGTTGCTCGCGACCGAGACCCTGAGCGAACCCGAAATCGAAGAACTGAAGCGCCAGATCCAGCCCGTGCCCGACCTGCTGCCGCCTCCGGAGGGCACTGCCAAGGAAATCGCCGCAGTCGCGTCCTGAGCGGAGTGCCGGCCTGCCGAAGCCCCGCAGAACGATCGGGGCCAGCCTTGACCGGCCCGCGCGCGGCTTTCAATATCGCGCCAAAGCGACCGAAGATCGAGCGGGACGGGACCTGAGCCGGAGAGCGAGCCCGCGCGAAGGAGAAGCCGATGTCCGAGAGAGCAGCCTTTCTAAACCGCGCCTACAGTGCCTACTTCCACCGCGAGCGGCCGCCCGAGGACGAGGAATTGACCCGGGTCGGGCCGGGTAGTCCGTGCGGCG
>DATKHX010000442.1:0-3678 GCA_035510075.1 Allostellaceae bacterium | reverse complement strand
TTCCGACGAAACTTTCGCCGCGCTGCGCCGGGGCCTCGACAACGAGCGGCTGACCGATCTGTTAATTACGATCGCCTATTACAACGGGCTGGTGCGCCTGATGGCGGCGATGCAGATCGATGTCGAGGACGAATATCTCGTTTATCTCGACGAATTCCCGCTGCCGAAAGCATGAGCGCCCCGAAGGACGCTCAGGATCACCGGGTCGCCAACGCGCGGGCGAGCTGGCTTACCGCCTCCTGATGCTTCTCGTTGCGGATCTCGGCAAAATTGCGCGCGATCTCAAGCAGCATACGCTGGTGCGGCGTGATCTGGCGCGGGCCTTCCTGGCCGATGCCTTCGTAGAAATAGCTGATCGGGGCGCTCAGCGCGCGAGCAATTTCGAACAGCCTTCCGGCCGAAACGCGATTAATGCCGCGCTCGTATTTGTGCGCCTGTTGATAGGTTACGCCGATCATCTCGGCCAGCTGCTGCTGGGTCAGCCCGAGCATGATGCGCCGCTCGCGAATTCGTGCACCGACATGATCGTCGATGGTGGCGGTCGACCGCCCTCTCTTTGGTTTTGCCATGGCTTCACCCGTCTAGGTCTGCTCAAACGCTGATCGTGGCCTGGGCCGCCTTTATCAACACGATGATAACCGGGTTAATTCCACCGGCGCGATCCGGCGGCCGACCCACACTCCATCAGACGAACCTCCGATCCCGACGAGCCATCAACGAGAGCGGCAGTTCGAGCCTGCGATAATCTCCGAAGTGGTATTCGCGCAGCCCGACGACAAGGGTGGCCCAGCAAACGCCGATTGGCGCAGATTGTCACGTCGGGGCCGGCTAACCGGCCAACGGCGATGGAGGGAAGCGACAGGTGCGCGGATCGCCAAGGAGCACGATCGGGGAAGGCGGCACGACGCGGGTCGGGTGCCGGCGCGGCCTGCTGCTCGCGACGCTGCTGGCGGGGCTCGCCGGCATGGTCGACGCGATCGGCTTTATTCGCCTCCAGCATTTGTTCGTTTCCTATATGAGCGGCAACAGCACGCAATTTGCCGTTGCATTGGGCGCGGGCCGCCTCGGTGAGGCAGCTCCGATCCTGATCCTGATCGTGCTGTTCGTCATCGGCGCGGCCGGCGGGCAATTGATCGCCCATGTCGCCGGCGGCCGGCATCTGACCGCGGTCCTCGCGGCGGTGGCGGCGCTGCTCGCGGCGGCGGCGCTGTTCGATACGGCACCGGTGCCGATGGTGCTGGCGATGGGGGCGTTGAACGCGGCGATGCATAAAGTTGGGAACATCTCGGTCAGTCTGACCTTCGTCACCGGGACACTCGTCAGGTTCGGCCAGGGGCTGGGCGATTTTCTGGCCCGGCGGGCCGACGGCTGGGGCTGGGTCGAGCAGGCGCTAGCCTGGGTGGGCCTGGTCGCGGGCGCGATTCTGGCGAGCGCTGCCCACATGCGAATCGGGTCGGCGGTCGCCTGGTTGCCGGTCGCGGTGAGCTGCATCCTATTCGGGTGGTCGCTCGCTATTCCGGTGCCGGAGTGACCCGAGCCGTAAGACAAGCGGCAAGCTGCGCCCGCAATCGGGCGGCGTCGAGGTTTTTGCCGATCAAAACCAGGCGGTTGGGGCCGGTCAGATCGAGCGGTGCGGTGTCCAAGGTGAAGCGCCGGCCGACGAGATGAAACAGATGCCGCCGGTCGCCGCCGTCGATCGTCAGCACCCCCTTCGCCCGAAACACATTCGCCGGCAGATGTTCGAGAAAGGCCTGAAACGCGTCGGCAGAAAACGCCCGATCGCTCGCAAACGACACCGCTTTGAAACCGTCGGCGGCGATGTGCTCGTGGCTGTGTTCGTGCGGCAGGCGGTCGCCGTAAGCAGGCCCGGAGC
Source organism: Allostellaceae bacterium (assembly GCA_035510075.1). GTDB lineage: Bacteria > Pseudomonadota > Alphaproteobacteria > ATCC43930 > CGMCC-115725 > AP-15. The sequence continues at coordinate 1,805 of DATKHX010000442.1, read as the reverse complement.
CGATAATCAGCGGCAGCGGGATTTGAGCGCGGGTGGTGCGCACGATCCGGGCCCCTTCGGCGATCGCGCGGATCTTTTCTTCGACCGCGCTGGCCTCCTTGGGTGACACTAAATCGCATTTGTTCAGCAGCACGAAATCGGCGTAGCGCAGCTGGTTCAGTGCGGCCTTGCTGTCGAACAGCTCGAGGCTGAAGCTTTCCGCATCCGCCAGCGCGACGATCGCATCAACACGCACGGCTTCGCGGAATTCGGTGCGCAAAAAGGTCAGCACAACCGGCAGCGGGTCGGCAATGCCGGTGGTTTCGACAATAAGATATTCGACCCGCGGCTCGCGCTGCAGGACGCGAAAGACCGCGTCGACCAGATCGTTGTTTATCGAGCAGCAGATGCAGCCGTTGGCGAGCTCGACCATGCCGGCGCCGGCGCCGACGATCAGCTCGTTGTCGATCGCGATGTCGCCGATCTCGTTGACCATGACCGCGGTCCTGAGCCCTTGCCGATTGGCCAGGATGTGGTTGACGAGCGTCGTCTTGCCGCTGCCGAGAAAGCCGGTGACGATCGTGACCGGCAGACGGGGCTCGCCATCCATCGAGGATTCCGTCAGGCGGCGAAGGTGTAGGTCGTGCCGACCGCCGACTGGCTGACCGCCTCGCCAAAGGCGGTGGCGAGCGCGTGCAACGCGCGCCAGCCGGTGCAGTGGCCGGTGATGATGTGCGGGATCGAGAACGGCCGCAGCGCCTCGACCGTGTCGGGGATGATCCGCTCCATGACCCCGCCGAGATGCAGGCCACCCATTACGCAATGGATCGGAATGTCGGGAAAGAGCCGCCGAACCTCGGTGCAGACGTTGACGATCCCGGCGTGCGAGCAGGCACTGAAGACGATCAGCCCCAAACCTCGGACATGCGCCACCAGCATGCGCTCGTCGAGCAGCAGCGGATCGGGCTGCCAGGGCGCCTCGGGGCCGGTGCGGCTCAGATGATCGGTGCGGCCCTTTTCAAAGGCGCTCAGTCGCGGGATTTCGCCGCTCAAATAAAAATGCCCGTCGAGCAACAGCCGCGCCGCGGGATCGTTGACGATTTCGGCGCCCGACACCTTCATCTCGGCCGGCGCCGGCACCTTGGCAGCCGGCACGATCGTGCCGCTGGCAAGCCGGATCGCGCGCTCGTCGAACATCCCGGGATTGACGTGGACCGCGGTCTTCCCGCCCTGTCCGCGGATCGCGTCCAAGGCCGCCGGCAACGCGGCCATGTGATCCCAATGCCCGTGACTCACGGCGATGCATTCGACCTCGCCCAACGCGATGCCGAGATTGGCGCAGTTGCGGATGAAAATCGTTCCTTCCGGGCCGGTGTCGAACAGCATCGTATGACGGACGCCGCCGGCAGTGGAAACCAGCCGGCAGCCAAAGCCGAGATTGGCGCAGAGCAGCGCCTCGCCCGACAGCGCCGTGGCGCCGGCGCGAACGACATTGGCGAACTCCGAGACCGCGAACAGCGTCTTGCTGACGTAATTGTCGCTGACATCGTCGGTGACGACATCCACTGTCAACCGGTCGATCGCCCGCAATGAATTGCCGATTTCGGTCATTTGCTCTGCCCGCAACGTAGCCTCGGGCTCATCCTATCATCGGCTCGACGGGAAGGGAGTTGATATAGAACCGCGCATGTTTGACGATTTTCTGACCCCCCGGTTGCAAGATCGCAGCGCAAATCCACGGGGTGTTCAAGAAACGATTTTTTCTTCTGGCGACTGCGGCAGTATCTTTGTCGGGCTGCGGGGTCGCCGTCCGGTTGGAGGCGCAC